>NZ_JRFU01000099.1 GCF_003122485.1 Eubacterium ramulus | reverse complement strand
CGCTGACCAGAATCACGCACCAAGTCTCACGTGCGTTCGACTTGAATCATCCGAGCACCATTTTCATCGGATTCGTATATTCCAATTGCAGTTTCTCTGCTCAGGGCGCACAGTCCATATTTTTCGCATATCTTACTGCACACCCCAAACATCCTTATAAAAAGCAATCGAACCTGCTGTATTTTATTCACGTACCTTCCTTTTTACCGACCAACGTATAGCGTTTTATCCAGATATCAGGTGAGACGTCTGACACCGGATACCAGGATTTTTCTTCTCCGGTAAAACTGTATTTATTTTTTCGATTGCGAATATTAACCGGTACACTGTTATTATACACAGATTCGCTGCAATGCGTGAACAAAACTTTTATCGAATATAGTCCATCGGATTTACCGGTTTTCCTTCTTTTGTCATGGAAAAATACAAGTTTGCGCCTTCTACGGAATAGTATTTGGTCGGCTCTGCCAGATAACCGATAGTATCGCCCTGTTTCACGTAATCTCCCGCGGATACTTCGACTTCTTTTAACTGACCATAGATTGCCTGATAGCTGTCACCAAGCCCGATGGTCACAGTCTGTCCTGTTTCTGCAGTCGTATCCACACCGATCACCTGCCCGTCTGCTGCCGCTGTCACGCGGTCATTGACTGCTCCCGCAATGATCAGTGCCGGATTATACTTATACTGATCCAATGTGGCAAAATAAACCGAACTGTCCATGCTGTAGTTCAAGATCACATCGCCTTCCAGGGGCCAGCTGATGGTGTCCGATGCAGAAAAATGCATCACCGGTTCTTCACTGGTCTGCACCTGACTGTTTAACGCCGTCGTATCGGTGCTTCCCTGTACCGGATCTGTCTGTGAGATCCCTGTTGTATCAGTCTGTGCGCTGAGATTGTCGGAAACCTGTGATTCCGGTGTCTGTGCCGCCATGGTTTCCTGGGTCTCATCCCCGGTAGAGGTGGTATCTGTCTCAGGCTCCACCCAGTCGTTTTCTGCCAGTGCCACCGCTTCATTTTGTGCGTTTTCCGCATTTTTCTTTTCTCTCTGATAAGCCCCCGCCATGGCAATGACTGCCACCAGCATGATCACTCCTGCGGTCAGATATGATTTCTGTGTATGGATGATTCGTCGCCGTTTTTCCTTTTTTTCAACATGCTCTGTCTTTTTCTGCTTTTCCATTTTTCTCCTCCAGATTCCAGTTCTTACTTATGGTTTTACTGTTATTCTTTCCGAAAAAAATGGATTTATTCAATGCAGTAAAAACGGACTGCAAAAAATACGGAAAATGAACTATGATACCTGCTATAAGAAAAAGAGTTTATTCCTTTATCGCAATTATAGTAAATTAATGAATCATATTATATGCCGATTTCTATATACCCTCAACTAACTTTTACCATGATTTGATGCTGACACCAGTATAATAGTAAGTCAAAATTTCGCGGCAGTTTTTCCCCTGTTTTGCCCGCTCATTTGCCCCATACTGGCTAAGTCCCAGTCCATGTCCGATGCCTTTTGTGACAATACGGATTTTCCCGTCCAGTTCAGACAGATAGAAGCAGGCAGAATTCAAATGCAACGCCTGACGCACCGCTTCCCCGTTTGCTACCGTTATTCCATAGGTTACCTCCGTCACATATCCGGCACTGTCGCGTTTGGATAATTCCAATGCGCCGGGCATTTGAGCCGCATCCAACACCTCATCTTGAAAAATCAATGCCAATGCATTTACAAAATCCTGTTTTTCCATGTAACTGACATTCAAAAATCCGTCCGCAAGCATATCATCTTCGCTGTCGACACTCTGTAGCCAGATATAATCCTCCTGACCGGGAACTTCGGATGCGTTTCTGGTTTTACAATTTGCGGCATAATGATAAGCTGCCTGAATCGTCTGATCTTCACAGGTCAGGATTTCGCCGGATGTTTCCTCCACTGCCTGTCTGAGTTTTTCCATGTTGGATTCGTAAGAAGTTCCCCAAATTTTCTTCAATTCCTGTTCTGTGTAACTTTCTAACTCAGAATCAGATACAGTCCATTCTATATTTGTGTCCTGAATCTTTTTACTTTTGTCTGAGTCATTTTCACTTGTTGTACTTTTTCCTGTCTCTTTTTTTGCTGACAGATTTTCTTCCGATACATTTTCACCTGTCTGAGTTTTGCCTGCTGCATCTTCATCTGTTTGTGCTTCTGCCAATGCTTTCTGATAGCTTTTCCACAGGTTGGTTCGGGCAATAATCGTCTGTGCCTTCAGGCATTCCGATTCACTATCTATCGAAATTTCCCGTGCCACCACAAAGGGCAATTGTTCTTCGATCTGCTCCTGTACAGGATGTGTCTGTTTTCCTCCAAAACCGCCTCTCACCCAAACGGTCAGCAAATACGGAACAAAAATAATTAATATAAAAATTGAGCCATAAAGTTTGAATTTTTCTTTCATTCTAAACTTTATGACTCAGATTATTTTTTATTCCACAGATAATTTATTATGAACTTTAATATTCCTATCATCTGCAGAATTTCAATTCTTATCCGATAATTACTACATCTCAGAAAAAGCATTCGATAAAGCTGCAAATTCTGCAAGTGTCAATGCTTCACCACGGATTGTCAACGGTTTATCAATCGCTGTGATCGCCGCCTCAATCTGCTCCTTGGTGAAATTAATCTCACCGGAATTTTTCAGTCCATTTACCAGTGTTTTTCTGCGCTGATTGAAGGATGCGCGGATAATACGAAACATCAGTTTTTCGTCTTTGACATCAACGACTGGTGTCTCATGTCTGGTCAGACGAATGACTGCGGAACCAACATTCGGACGCGGCATGAAGCAGTTCGGTGGCACGTTTGCCACGATTTCCGGATTTGCATAATACTGTACTGCCAGAGACAGCGCACCGTATTCCTTGGAACCCGGTCCTGTTTTCATACGGTCTGCAACTTCCTTCTGCACCATGATCGTAATGCTCTCGATTGGCACATGGCTCTCGAACAGACCCATGATGATCGGTGTCGTAATATAATATGGCAGATTGGCTACCACCTTGATCGGACGGCCGCCGTTTTTCTCCTCTACCAGTTTGTTAATATCTACTTTTAAAATATCTTCATTGATGACAGTTACATTATCAAACGCTTTCAGTGTGTCACCTTCCAGAATCGGGATCAGCACTTTGTCGATCTCCACCGCAACAACCTCACGGGCTGTGCAGGCAAGATACTGTGTCATGGTTCCGATACCCGGTCCAATCTCCAGAACAAAATCGTCTGGTGTGATACCGGCCTCGTCGATAATGCGCTCCAGCACATGAGTATCGATCAGGAAGTTCTGACCAAATTTTTTCTGAAATGCAAATTTATAACGGTTTAATACCGCAATGGTCTCCTGCGGATTTCCAAGATACGGTTTTGGTCTGTTTTCACTCATATTCCTATGTTCTCCTATATTATATGAAAAACAATGATTTTCCATATTCAAGTTTTATACTCTGCAAATATTGTCTATTTCTAACCAACTCAAATGCAAATGAGAATTAATGCACAACTCACTTTCTTATTTGGATAAAAACAGCTTTCTTGCATTTTCTTCGGTAACAGCAATCACTTCTTCTTTGGAAATTCCTTTCAGATCTGCGATTTCCTGTGCCACATAATCGATATACGCGGAATTGTTGCGTTTTCCGCGAAACGGTGTTGGTGCCATGTACGGACAGTCTGTTTCCAGCAAAATGCGCTCCAGAGGAATCTGTCGTGCAGTTTCTTTCGCCTTTTTCGCATTTTTAAAAGTCACCACACCGCCAAGTCCGATATGATATCCAAGCTTTACATATTCCTGCGCCATTTCCGGAGAATAGGAATAGCAGTGAATCACGCCGCGCTGATTTTTACCACGGGCAGCGATCAGATCAAAGGTATCTTTTGCCGCATCGCGGCTGTGTACCGCGATCGGCAGATCCAGCTCTTTTGCCAGATCCATCTGCTGTACAAACCAGTGCTGCTGCACTTCGTGGGGCTGTACATCCCAGTGATAATCCAAACCTATTTCGCCAATGGCTACCACTTTTTCTTCGGTGCGGGCTGTTTCCCGCAGACGGGCAAAAGTCTGATCATTTAAGTCTCCTACCTCATCCGGGTGAACGCCAACCGCTGCATAGACAAATGGATACTGATGCGCCAGCTCCACACTGCGCCAACAGCCGTCTAAAGATGCGCCGACATTTATGATCGTGCCGACATTCTGCTCCGCCATGCCGAGAAGCAGCACCTCTCTGTCTGTATCAAACTGTTCATCATCATAATGTGCATGTGTGTCAAAAATCATTAGCAGATCTCCGCTCCGGATGGCATTGTTTTCTCCGGTGTCATCAGGGACAGATTACCCTCTGCGTCCTCTGCGCATAACAGCATACCTTCAGAAAGAACGCCTGCCAGTTTTGCCGGTTTCAGGTTTACAAGTACCATGACTTTTTTGCCGACCATCTCTTCCGGTGTGTAATGTTTCTGGATTCCGGAAACGATCTGTTTTACCTGACTTCCGATTTTTACCTGAGAGCAAAGCAGTTTTTTGGATTTTTTCACTTTTTCGCAGGCAATGATCTCGCCAACCTGGAACTGCATTTTTCCAAAGTCTTCAAAAGTGATCTCTTCCTTCGGCTCAATGTCGATGACTTCCTCGTCTGCTTTTGCTTCCTCAGCCGGTGCTTCTTCTTTTACCTGCGGATGAAGTTCTTCTACTTTTTTCATAACCTCTGCAAGATCCAGACGTGCAAACAGGATTTCCGGTTTATCTGTTACTTTCAGACCATTCTCACGCAGACCGAAAGTTGTCAGATCATCAAAATCACGCTCTGTACCGTTGATCTGAGCAAGAATTTTTGCAGATGTCTCAGGCAGGTAGCTCTTTAACAGCTCTGCACCGATGTTGATGCTCTCTACCAGATTGTAGAGAACTTCTGCCAGACGATCCTGTTTTGCCTCGTCTTTTGCAAGTGCCCAAGGCATGGTCTCGTCGATATATTTATTACATCTTTTGAATAAGGTAAATACTTCTGAAATTGCATCTGCCACACGCAGCTGATCCATTTTTGCAGCTACTTTGTCGCGGGTTCCTGTTACAACTGCTTTGAGGTCAGCATCTACGTCTTCCTCAACGCCTGTTTTGTTTACCACGCCGCCAAAATATTTGTTGCTCATGGAGATGGTACGGTTTACAAGGTTTCCAAGAGTATTCGCAAGGTCGGAGTTTACACGCTCAACCATCAGCTCCCAGGAAATGGTTCCATCATTTTCAAACGGCATCTCATGAAGTACGAAGTAACGAACCGCATCTACGCCGAAGAAATCTACCAGCTCATCTGCATACAGTACGTTTCCTTTGGATTTACTCATTTTTCCATCACCCTGAAGTAACCACGGATGTCCAAATACCTGTTTCGGCAATGGAAGATCCAGTGCCATCAGGAAGATCGGCCAGTAAATGGTATGGAAACGGATGATATCTTTACCGATCAGATGAAGGTCTGCCGGCCAGTTTTTCTTGAACAGGTCAGAAGAATTACCATCTGCATCGTAACCGATTTTTGTGATATAGTTTGTCAGCGCATCAAGCCATACATAAACAATGTGCTTCGGATCAAAATCTACCGGAATACCCCAGCTGAAGGATGTTCTGGATACACACAGATCCTGCAGTCCCGGAAGCAGGAAGTTGTTCATCATCTCATTTTTTCTGGAAACCGGCTGAATGAACTCCGGATGAGTGTTGATGTAGTCGATGAGGCGGTCAGCGTATTTGCTCATTTTGAAGAAATATGCTTCCTCCTGAGCCGGCTGAACCTCACGGCCGCAGTCCGGGCATTTGCCGTCTACCAGCTGAGACTCTGTGAAGAAAGACTCACACGGTGTGCAGTACATTCCTTCGTAATATCCTTTGTAAATATCTCCCTGATCGTACAGTTTTTTGAAGATTTTCTGTACCTGTTTCTCATGATCCTCATCAGTTGTACGGATGAAGTTGTCATAAGAAGCATTCATCAGATCCCAGATACGTTTTACTTCTCCGGCAGTTTTGTCAACATACTCCTTCGGTGTAATGCCGGCTGCCTCTGCCTTTAACTCGATTTTCTGACCATGCTCGTCTGTTCCGGTCTGGAAGTATACGTCATAACCTTCCTGACGTTTGTAACGGGCGATACTGTCTGCCAGCACGATCTCATAAGTGTTTCCAATGTGCGGTTTGCCGGAAGTGTAGGCAATCGCTGTGGTCATATAATATTTTCCTTTGCAGGTTTTACACATAATCAAATCACTCCTTTTTTGGTATTTATCGGATGAACTGTCTGCATAATAATCTACTTAAATAAAGACTCAACAGTTCTTTTTTCCTAGTAGTTAAGCGTATCACAGGCACCTTGAAAAGTCAATGAAGCAGGCAGTCATAATGCCGGATTTTTGCGCCGACCGGAACGGAGTGTAGAGCGCAGTGATTCTGAAAAGAA
>NZ_JRFU01000098.1 GCF_003122485.1 Eubacterium ramulus | reverse complement strand
GAATCTGTACATACTGCTCTGGCAATCGCACTGATCCTTGGTGTCGTGCTGACCGTGCTTGGTATCACACTCTCTCCGCAGATCCTGCGCTGGATGGGAACACCGGATGAGGTTATGCCACAGTCCGTTATTTATTTAAGACTGTATTTTGCAGGACTGCTGTTCAGCGTTCTTTATAATATGGCAAGCGGTATTTTAAACGCAGTTGGTAATTCCAAGCGTTCCCTGTTGTACCTCGCCATTGCTTCTTTTACAAATATCGTACTGGATCTTTTATTTATCCCGGTGTTAAAAATGGGAATCGCCGGTGCTGCCATTGCGACCGATATTAGTCAGGTGCTTTCCGCGGTGCTGTGTATGTTGTATTTGATGCGGGTAGATGAAAGCTACAAAGTAGCATTAAGAAAAATCCGGATTCACAAAGAAGTGGCTGTTCGTATCATTCAGGTTGGTGTACCAACGGCAATCCAAAATACTGTTATTTCTTTTGCAAATGTACTGGTTCAGTCCAGTGTCAACAGCTATGGTGCACTGGCTATGGCAGGATTTGCAGCTTATATCAAGATCGACGGATTTAATATTCTGCCGGTTATGAGTTTCAGTATGGCGGCTACCACATTTGCCGGTCAGAATTATGGTGCCGGAAATATTGATCGTGTACGAAAAGGCATGAACGTAACTGTTGCCATGGGAGTGATTTACTGCCTTTGCATTGGCGGCATTTTGTTACTGTTCTCACATCCGATCATTGGTGTATTTTCCAAGGATCCGACGGTAATTGAATATGGTGTCCGTGCTATGTGGTACTTCTGCCCGTTTTACTTTATGCTGGCTATCATGCATGGCCTGGCAGGAGCGATCCGTGGAATCGGAAAATCTGTGCCGCCGATGGTTATTATCCTGATTTCACTGTGTGTGTATCGTGTCGTATGGATTCAGTTGGCTGTGCCGCATATTCCAACCATTGATGGCGTGTATATGGTATATCCGATTTCCTGGCTCATTGGTGCGATACTGATGATCATTTATACGAAAAAGGCGTTTCCGAAGCAGGTTTCTGCGGAAATTTAAGTTGTTAAAAGGGTCTGGTTTTATTTTGTCTCCGCAGCGTAGTGTGGATGAAAATTTCAACATATCAATGCGTAAATGGAAAAAAGTCTATTTTTTCTCAGCGAGCGATTGTTAGCCGATGAGACAAAATAGACTTTTTCCCTTCACAATATCAAATTTTCATCCACACGGAGCAAGATTTATTCTTCGGTTTTATCCTCATCTTCAAATGCTTCCTCAGCTACCGGTGCATCTTCTGCATCTGTCTCAGCTTCAGTTTCTGTTGTCTCCTCAGCTGCCTCTTCCTCAGAATCAACTACTTCACCTTCATATACTTCCGGCTCCGGTTTTTCGCATTTTGCACCACAATTCGAGCAGAAGTTTGCACTATCAGCAACAGCTCCACCACACTCCGGACATCTTCTGATTCCACGGATATCATCTTTTGCTGATTTTAATTCACCGATTTCTTCAAAAGCGGCTCTAATCTCAGCAATCTGCTCGTATTCCGGATTCTCATCATCTTTGTGAGCCTGATAATAAGCCTGTCCAAGATCCTGATAAAGTTTGCGGATCGCTCCTTCACGTTCCTGAATATCTAATGTGATTCTCGCTGTATCTTTAATCTCCTTCGCTTTGCTTAAACCTGTTTTTCCTGCTGCGGAAATTGTGTTTCCTAATTTGTCAAAAAAATCCATTTTCAAAACCCCTTTCTGTGTATGGTTTTCAAGTTTTTCTTTATTATACCGTAATTCTGCCATTGCACAAGGAATTTTCTATAAACTTTTTATTAACTGTGATAACTAGTACATTCTGATAGATTCAAAAAAAGAGACCCATGTATGCCATAGAATTAAAAATTAATCCCTATTGACATACATGAGTCTCATTCATTAAGATTTGCCAGATTATCCTAAAAACGATAAACAGGTTGTTGACAAATCACACAATTCTTACTGTGCAAACTACTCCCTCACGAAGTTCCTTAAAAGAATCTCTTAATGAGGACGATTTGTCAATGTTTTTCTTATAAAATATCAATATACTCCCCTGCAAGTGCCTTATTCATACTGCGCACTGCACAGAATTTTCCACACATACTACATGTGTCACTGTGATCTTCTTCCGGGCTTCTGCTGTCGCGGATTGCTTTTGCAGTCTCCGGATCCAGTGCACACGCATACTGGGCATCCCAGTCAAGTTTCTGACGGGCCTCTGCCATCTTGTCATCGATATCACGGGCTCCCGGAACACCTTTTGCAATATCTGCTGCATGAGCTGCAATTTTAGATGCGATAATTCCCTGTTTTACATCTTCTACGTTTGGAAGTGCCAGATGCTCTGCCGGTGTGACATAACACAGGAAAGCTGCTCCGTTCATTGCTGCCACAGCACCACCGATGGCACTTGTGATATGGTCATATCCAGGTGCGATATCAGTTACGATCGGTCCCAGTACATAGAACGGGGCTCCCATACAGATACTCTGCTGTACTTTCATATTTGCAGCTACCTGATCAAGCGGCACATGGCCAGGGCCTTCTACCATAACCTGTACGTTGTGATCCCATGCTCTCTTGGTCAGCTCTCCAAGTCTTACCAGCTCTTCAATCTGACATACATCTGTCGCATCTGCCAGACAACCCGGTCTGCAGGCATCACCTAATGAAATGGTCACATCATATTCTTCACAGATATCGAGAATCTCGTCGTAGTACTCGTAGAAAGGATTTTCCTCTCCGGTCATGCTCATCCATGCAAATACCAGACTTCCGCCACGGCTTACGATATTCATTTTACGTTTGTGTTTCTTAATCTGTTCAATGGTCTTTCTTGTGATTCCACAGTGGAGTGTGACAAAATCCACTCCATCTTCGGCATGCATCCGAATCACATCAACGAAATCTTTGGCAGTCAATGTTGCCAGATCTCTCTGATAGTGGATGACGCTGTCGTATACCGGAACCGTACCGATCATTGCCGGACATTCACTTGTCAGCTTTCTTCTGAATGGCTGTGTATTTCCGTGGCTGGACAGATCCATGATCGCCTCAGCGCCCAGATTTACCGCGCTCATTACTTTCTGCATCTCGATATCATAATCTTTACAGTCTCTGGATACCCCCAGATTTACGTTGATCTTGGTACGCAGCATGCTGCCGACTCCCTCCGGATTCAAGCAGGTATGATTCCTGTTTGCGCAGATGGCTACTTTACCCTCTGCTACCAGCTTCATCAGCGCCTCGGACGTCATATGTTCTTTCTTCGCAACTGCCTCGATTTCCGGTGTTACGATTCCTTTTCTTGCTGCGTCCATCTGTGTTGTGTAATTTCTCATTTTTTCTCCTTCTTTCATGAATGACTGTTTATGCCCACAACATTTTTCTTATGCGACAAAAGGTGGTGCCCCCAATTTGCCGCCATGCATTACCTACTAATACATCATGATTTTTTCAAAACCGATGTACGTTCCGGCCGTATCTGACTGATCACGCCGCCTTTTTGCAGCGCACCTACCAGAAAATAAGCCAGAATACTTCCTACGACTGTGGAAACAAGAAATGGCACAATGTATACAAACAAACCGCCCGGATTCAGCCCCATAAACAGTTTTGCAACCGGATAAGCAGCAAGTCCGCCAAGAATTCCTGTTCCGGACGCTTCTGCGATACAGGTCAGCCACAGTTTTCTGCAGACCATATAAACCAGTCCGCAGCACAATGCACCGATCATACTTCCCGGAAATGCCATCAGGCTTCCCAGTCCCAGAAGATTACGGATCAGACTTGCACAAAATGCAATACCAACGCCCCATCCCGGACCAAGTACAACCGCTGCCAGAATATTTACCATATGCTGTACCGGTGCACATTTGCTTCCAAAAATCGGAAAACTGAGCAGACTGCCGACAACAGCAACTGCTGTCAGAACCCCCGCCATCGCAAGTTTTTTCACTGTGTCACTCTGTTTCATTTACTCTCAACCTCCTTTTTTCTTTTTCCTGTTTTTACGAATCTTTTGTCCGTTAATAAGTTTTCTTTCGTAAAAGAATCTCATACTGACCTGAATCGTATCTTAAGTCTCACCTATGTTTGACTCTATTTTTCTGTGGATTTCTCACCCACAACTTTGCCGACGATCACGCAGATCACGATCGTGATCACCATGTCCGGCAATGTATTTCCAACTGGCAGATCCACCCGCATGAGCAGTCGGTAAAGAACGAAACCGATCACCCAGATGATAAGATTGCGCCAGTCAAAAGCATTTTTACGTCTGTCCCTGTGCAACAGGAAGAAATCTGCGATCTGAATTGCGATCATCGGTGCAAATACCGATCCGATCAGATACAGAAAATCTGTAATATCGTCCATCGGGAACAAAATCGCTCCCACAGTTCCAATGATCGTCACCACAATAGCGGCGTATTTTCCTTTGATCTTACTGAAAATGGATTCGCTGGAAATCCCGGCAGAATACGCATCCAGAAACGTGGTAGTTACGGTAGAAAAAACAATGATCAGCAGACCGGCAATACTGAGTCCCGCTTTCAGTAAAATCTGTGCAATGTCAGATTCTCCGGTAAACAGCGCTGCTCCCATTCCGATGACATACATCCAGCAGCTTACAATGCCGTATACAATGGCACTGACTGCCGTTGCTTTTACCGGTTTTTCCGCTTCTCTTGTATAATCGCTGATCAGTGGAAGCCAGGAAAGCGGCATTGCCACAGCAAGTTCCACCGCTGCTCCAAAGGAAAGACTGTCGTCTGCGGTACTTTGAATGACATTTCCGTCAAAAAAAATTACTTTGCACAAAACCAATGTCAGAATAAAAAGCAGTACCATCGCTGCGGTATTGATTTTTCCAAGATTTGTAATGCCGATCAAAATCCACACAACGATCAGTGCGCCAATGATCAGACACCAGAGCCATCTTCCGGTCGAAACCATGCCGTCTACTGCCAAAGCTCCATCATAGATCATGATAGCGGTCCATCCTACCAGCTGAAGGACATTTAAAATGGCAAAAAACTGACCACCTTTATTTCCGAAGCTACTTTTTACAGTCTCCATGGCACTGAGACGGCTTTTTCCACCGATCACACCTGCCAGAAACAGCATGACACAACCAATGACATGTCCGATCAAAATCGCTGCCAGACCTTTTTGAAATCCTAAAGAAGAAAAATAGGTTCCTGTCAGAATTTCAGCAATGGATACGCCCGCGCCAAACCAGATCAGTCCGTTTTCCAAAAGGGAAGTTCTCTTTTCCATCACTTACTCCCCCTGTTCTTTCGTAAATTCATTTTCAATGGCAAATCCGTGATCCATCGGTCCGCTTCCTGCCCCCAGATCCAACATTGCTGCCAGTGCGCCGGAAATATATTCCTTTGCACGCTCTACCGCCGTTTGCAGATCATAACCTTTTGCCAGATTGGATGCGATCGCGGAAGAAAGTGTGCATCCCGTTCCGTGGGTATTCGGATTATCGATACGTTTGCCTTTGAACCAGTGATAGCTGCCGTTGGCAAAAAGCAGGTCGTTGGCATCATTTAACTGATGGCCTCCCTTACAAAGCACGGCACAGTCATATTCCTTTGAAATCTGCTCTGCTGCTTTGATCATGTCTTCGGCACTTTTGATTTTCATCCCCGTCAACACTTCTGCCTCCGGAATGTTCGGTGTCAAAACAGTGGCAAGCGGAAATAATTTCTGTTTTAAGGTATCAATAGCATCCTCACTGATGAGGCGCGCTCCACTGGTCGCCACCATCACCGGATCCACCACGATATTTTTCGCCTGATAATGCTTTAATTTCTCTGCAATCACGCAGATCAGTTCTTTTTCAGAAACCATTCCAATTTTGACTGCATCCGGAAAAATATCTGTAAAAATGCAATCAAGTTCCTGCCCTAAAAACTCCGGCGTTGCGTTTAAGATTCCTGTGACACCGGTCGTGTTCTGGGCGGTCAGGGCAGTGATCGCGCTCATGGCATATACGCCATTTGCCATCATTGTCTTGATATCCGCCTGGATACCGGCGCCTCCGCTGGAATCGCTTCCGGCGATCGTTACTGCTGTTCTCATAAACTTAATCTCCTCTCATTTGTCTCTTATTTGTTCAGCATACGTTTTCTAATGCGACAGGAAGTGGTGCCCCCGACCTATCGCAGATATTTACTAATTTGTCCAATATTGCTCAAACTCTGATAACCGCTTTAAATATAATTCCCCTGTCTGGCGCACACCCTCCTGATCCGTCTCTCCGTCAGCATCATATACGCCGATTGCCCGAAAGCCTGCCTTTTTAGCAGTTTTCAGTGCATACAGAGAATCTTCAAAAACCAGTGTTTCTTCCGGTTTTGTGCCAAGGCTTTCTGCTGCCAGTTGATAGATCAGCGGAGAATGTTTGCTTTCTCCCACTTCTCCGGTGGTATATATCTGCTCCAGATAATCAAACAAACCGATTCGCTGCAATGCCTTCGTCACATGCTCCCGTGGACTGGAAGTTGCCGTGATCATTTTTACATTTTGCTTCTGTAAAAACTGTAATAGCTCTTTTGCGCCTTCTTTTGGCTGCACTTCGTAAAAATAGAAATCCTGAATCATCTGCTCGATGCCGTTTAAAATTTCCTGCGGTGTATCTGGCAAATGGTACTGCTCCTTTAAATAATCTGCACCCTGCTCCATACTCATAGAGAACAGGATCTGACCCAGTCCATCTTTCGGCTCAATGCCACGTTTTTTCAGATACCGCACTCCAAGGTCGTTCCAAACTGACATAGAATCTAATAACACTCCATCCAAATCGAAAATTGCTCCACGAATACCATTTTTTTGTGCTTCATCTTTCTTGCACATATTCTCTTGAACTACATCTGTCTGCATAGTATCTTTCTGAAACGCATTCTCCCGCATCACATTTTTCTGACTCATGCTTTCACCATCTTCTCGGTTGCAGCTTTCAGATTTTCTGCTGCCTTCTTGATATCCGGCTGTGCATAAATCGCACTGATCACAGCGATACCGCAAATACCGCTTCCAGCAAGTGTGTATACATTCTCCTGTGTGATTCCACCAATGGCAATGACCGGAATGGATACCGCTTCACAGATTGCTTTTAACGTCTCATGCGGCACTTCTGTCGCATCATCCTTAGAACCGGTCGGGAATACCGCGCCGACGCCCAGATAATCTGCGCCGTGTTTTTCTGCTAAAATCGCCTGCTCTACGGTCTGTGCTGACACACCGATAATTTTGTCCGGTCCTAATTTTGCACGGACATCTCCGGCTTCCATGTCGCTCTGTCCCACATGCACGCCGTCTGCATCCATCGCCAGTGCGATATCCACATTGTCATTAATGATAAATGGTACGTTATATTCACGGCAAAGCGCCTGCAAATCTTTTGCTTCTTCCATAAAATGCGCTTCATCCAGCTGTTTTTCTCTTAACTGTACAAAGGTCACTCCGCCATCCAGACTCTCCTTTACAACAGAATGCAAGGTTCTGCCGTTTAACCAGTGGCGGTCTGTGACTGCATATAAAAGTAACTGATCCTTTGTCAATGTATTTCTATCGAATTTCATATTTTGCCCCCTGCGCTAATGTTTCCGCGTTCATATTGTAAATGGCATCAATAATACGGTTGCGATAAGTGGAATTGCCATCGCCTTCCTGCATGTTGCGCCAACCGATCTCACCGGCAAGTCCCATCACACAGACTGCCGCCGCTGCTGCTTCCAGTTTATTATCCGGATTTGCGGTAATATATGCTGTCATCACACCGGATAACTGACAACCGGTTCCGGTAATTTTTCCCATCTCCGGTCTGCCGTTGCGGATGACATAACATTTCTCTCCATCGCTCACCAGATCAATCGCGCCGGTAATTGCCACGATAGAACCACTCTGCTTTGCAAAATTTTTCACAAAGGCAACTGCCTGATCCAAAGTGTCCTCTGTCACAGCGTCTGCCACATCTGCATCTACACCTTTTGTAGTACCGCTGCCGGATGCCAGTGTCTTGATCTCGGAAATATTTCCACGGATCACGGTTGGATGTAAGGTATCCATCAGTTCAATGGCAGTGTTGGTACGAAGTGCGGACGCGCCTGCGCCAACCGGATCAAGTAAAACCGGGTGTCCCAGCTCATTTGCACGTTTTCCTGCAAGTAACATTCCCGCGATCGTGCGTTTATTTAAGGTACCGATGTTGATATTCAAACCACCACAAATTGTAGTGATATCTTCTACTTCTTCTGCTTCATCTGCCATGATCGGACTTCCACCACAGGCTAATAATACGTTTGCCACATCGTTGACGGTGACATAATTTGTAATGTTGTGTACCAGAGGTACCTGTGTTCTTACGTTTTCCAGACATGTTCCTAACATTTCTCTTTTCTCCTTAAAAAACAATCTATTCTCAAGAAATACATAGTTGTATGATTTTATAATCATCTTTTTAAAACATACTTCTCTATAACAACTAAAATTTTAAAATGTACTACTTTGCGATTCACACTCACGCTTTTCAAGGGCACATCCTTTTACAACAATAAAGCGGATACACCAAAATCGGTATATCCGCTTTATAAACAATACAAAAAATACTGCATCCGCTATATCCCTACGTTGGCATTATCCAAATCAGGTTACGGGTCCAGACCACTTAGTCCGCTCTCAGCCTGCTGTCGGCAAGCTCCCCTTTTTCTTATTCTCTTATCGTGTTTTACAGATGAACTTCTGCAAAATTCCAACCCAGCAATTATCTGACGTTTTTCAACATCACGCCCTTGTTGATTGACGATATTATAGCACTGCACCACTTTAATTGCAATAAGTATAAGCATTTTTCTTATACCATCTTAAAGATATCATTTTCAGCACAATTCTTTATTTTTTCTAATATGAATCTCCGGGATCGCCACAGATTCATAAGTGATGGAATCCTGTTCTTCTTCGCCCTCTTCATCTTCCACTTCCGGTTCAGTATGTACCTCCGGAACTGCCAGATTTTCATATTTTACATCATAGGATTCGTGTGTTGTTTTCTTACCGTCCTGTTGTTTTTTCTTTTTCCAAAACATAGAGTTTCCTCCAAAGTAATATGTTTGTGTTTATTATAAGTTAAAGTTACAGCAAATTGATAAAGAATGTAATGATCAGACTGTTCAAAAAGTCTGCGAAAAGACTTCCGATCAGCGGAATGATCAGATAAGCCTTTACGGATGGTGCATAACGGTCGCAGATTGCCTGCATGTTTGCCATGGCATTCGGTGTCGCACCCATACCAAATCCGCAGGTTCCGGCTGCAAGTACTGCCGCATCGTAATCACGTCCCATAACGTTGAATACAATGAATCTGGCAAAGATAAACATCAAAAGTACCTGAACGGACAGCAGGATTACCAACGGCAATGCCAGTGCTGCCAGCTGCCACAGTTTCAGTGTAATCATGGCAATACCAAGGAACAGGGACAGACAGATACCACCGATATCGTTAATCTCACCCATGTAAATTGTAAACTTACCGGAATATTCTCCAATATTTCTAAACAACGCTGCCGCAATCATAGCTCCAATATAAATCGGGAATGTCATACCTGTTTTTGTCAAAAGCCATGAGAAAATTGTTCCCAGACCAATAGCAAGGATCAGCTGAAATACAGCTACCGCATACATGGAAGTATGACGGGTATGTTTTTTCTCATCCTCTACCAGAAGGCTGTCATCCTCTGCTACTGCGGTGGTGATCAGGTTCTTTTTCTCCACCAGAGATTTACCGATCGGACCACCGATCAGACTTCCGGTGATCAGACCGAAAGTTGCCGCTGCTGTACACAATGTCGTTGCACCGGAGACATTAAAATCTTCCAGAACCGGTCCGAAAGCACCCGCGGTACCATGTCCTCCAACCATCGGGATAGAACCGGTACACAGACCAATCAACGGATCCAGGTTCAGGACTTTTGACATTCCTACTGCCAGGAAGTTCTGACACAGGATCAGTCCTACAACCAGTCCTAAGAACACGATCAGCGATTTACCACCGCTTTTTAAAACTTTAAGGTTTGCCTGAAATCCTACAGAAGTAAAGAAAAATACCATGCAGACTTCTCGCAACGTATCATCAAAGGAAACTTCTGCGATTCCGGTTCCATATAGTACGCAGGTCAGGATTGCAAAAAGCAAACCACCAACGACCGGCGCCGGAATACAGAATTTTTCCAGAAAATTAATTTTTTTCTTCAAAAATCTACCAAGTAACAGAACCAGTACCGCAATGGCAAGGGTCTGATACATATCTAAATGTAGTTCCATAAAAATCCTTTCAAACTTATCAACAAGTACCTTTTTTACTCATTCACAGTGATTCCATGTTTTTCGTAATAAGCCGCAGCTCCGTCATGGAATGGAATTGTCACATTTTCCGTCGCACTGGTTTCATCCAACTGAAGATCCAGCGGCAGGGAATACTGAATATCCTGCTTGCGGCTGAATAACTGTTCGGTCAGAGTTTCCACTGTTTTATCACTCAGCTCATCACTGACAAGAAGAAGTGATTGCACACCAACGGTTGTTGCCTCCTCAGACTGTCCGCTGTATGTATACACCGGAATTGTATACGGTGTATAGAAATCATACGCTGCCATCAGTTTCTGAATATGTGTCTCATCAAGTGACAGCAGACGGATGCCGCGCTGACGGGTCAGCTCCTCGATAACGGTTGTCTTTACACCGGCAGTACAGAACATGGCATCGATTTTTTCAGAAACAAGTGCCTCTGCTGCCTGGGTGTAATCCAGATTTTCACAGTCTACCAGTTCATCAGAAAGACCATAAGCCTCAAGGATCTGTTTTGCATTTCGCTCAGTTCCGGACTCTTCCTCACCGATACTTATTTTTTTGCCAAGCAGATCATCCACACTGTGGATGTCAGAATCCGCACGGACAACGATCTGGCAGGCTTCGGTATACAAAGCTGCTACCGCACTGTAACCGTGCAGTGGTTTTTTGTTAAAATCTCCGGTTCCGTGGTACGCATCGTCAGTCAGATCCGCCTGTGCGATCGCCATCTGAATGTAACCGTCAGAAAGCAGACGGATATTTGCTGCTGATCCCGCGGTTGCACGCACGGAAAACTGCAGACTGTCATCATCCTGAGCAACTACCTGTGTGTACGCATTTGCAAACGCAGAATACATACCGCCCACGGCAGCGGAGCCAAAACGGATGGATGTTGTGGATGTGCTTCCACAGCCCACAGCGAAAACCAGAGAGAGACTTAAGAATAGTGCTATTATTTTTTTCATGAAGTTTCTCCTTGTAAATTTACTATCAGTACAGTACATTCCTCTCCATTCAGATTACTTTTCATGCAAGGCAAGCATTATCACTTTCTGAATGCATGCAAGGAGCACACTGTAACTTACAGAAAGCAGAGCGAACATAGAAATTATTATGCTGGCTCTGCCTGTCTGTTACTATAATCTGATTTTATTTTTCAAATCTTACTCAAAAATAATTTTGCGGTAGTTCTTTTTACCACGGCGTAATACAAAGTCTTCTTTGTTGATGTCTTCCGGTTTGTAGGAAGCTTCGATAGAAGCAACTTTCTCGCCGTTTACGGCAACTCCGCCCTGCTGTACTGCACGACGTGCCTCGGAACGGGATGCGCATAATCCGGAAGCAACCAGCAGACCCATGATGTCAATCTCGCCGTCACGCAGATTTTCTTCTGTGATCGTTGCAGTCGGCATATTTGCTGCGTTTCCGCCGGAGAACAGTGCGCGTGCGCTCTCCTGTGCTTTTGTAGCTTCTTCCTCGCCGTGAACCAGTTTTGTCAGCTCAAATGCAAGGATCTCTTTTGCAGTATTTAACTGGCTTCCTTCCCATTTATCCATCTCATCGATCTGCTCTAACGGAAGGAAGGTCAGCATACGCAGGCATTTTAATACATCGGCATCGCCAACGTTTCTCCAGTACTGGTAGAACTCGAATGGAGATGTTTTCTCCGGGTCAAGCCATACAGCGCCGGACTGGGTTTTACCCATTTTTTTGCCTTCAGAATTCAGAAGCAGTGTAATGGTCATTGCGCATGCGTTTTTACCAAGTTTACGACGGATCAGCTCTGTACCACCAAGCATGTTGGACCACTGATCGTCACCACCAAACTGCATGTTGCAGCCGTATCTCTGGAATAACTCATAGAAATCGTAGCTCTGCATGATCATGTAGTTGAACTCTAAGAAGCTTAATCCACGCTCCATACGCTGTTTGTAGCACTCAGCAGAAAGCATACGGTTTACGGAGAAATGCGGTCCGATATCGCGCAGAACTTCTACATAATTTAAGCCAAGCAGCCAGTCTGCATTGTTTACCATTAATGCTTTTCCATCGGAAAAATCAATAAAACGGGACATCTGTTTTTTGAAACACTCACAGTTGTGGTTGATGGTCTCTTTTGTCATCATCTGACGCATGTCAGTACGTCCGGACGGATCACCGATCATAGCTGTACCGCCGCCGATAAGGGCGATCGGTTTGTTGCCTGCCATCTGCAGTCTCTTCATCAGACACAGAGCCATGAAATGTCCTACATGAAGGCTGTCTGCTGTCGGGTCAAATCCGATGTAAAATGTTGCTTTTCCGTTATTGATTAATTCTTTGATCTCTTCTTCATCTGTAACCTGGGCGATCAGACCACGGGCTACTAACTCGTCATAAACTGTCATAATGTACTCTCCTTTTTATCCATGTTTAAAATAGTTTTCTTATACACTTTGTAATTATTCAAAAATCAGTCTCAGGCTTTTTATGTCTTATAATTACAAAACCCGCCCTCACGCACTGTACATGCATAAGGACGGGATAAAATCTCGTGTTACCACCTTAATTCACAGACCGCTCACACGATCCGCCTCACCAAGTATCTGACAATACTTCTGCAATATAACGGTTGCTCCCGGCACAGCCTACTGATCATCAAAACTTTTCTTCCATATTTTATGACTCAAAATATCTTTAAAAATCTATTTTTCCGTCCGGTTCTGATAACGTTCAATGCGCAGCTTGTGAATGTATTCGGTATCAGTTTTCCATGCGCCTCTCACCATCCGGCAGCTCTCTGTATGTTCCGCTCATACTTACTTGTTTCAGTCATTGCTGTTTTTGTCTGCAATTATTTTTTACACGCTCATTATTATAAAAGTTGCGTTTGGAAATGTCAATGTAAAGTTTGCGCTTTCTACAACATCCGCCTGCCGGAGGCTATATGGGGGATTTTCATGTCCAGAAAGATTATTTAGATCAGTCCATGCTCTTTCAGTTTTTCGTAAAGAACCGTTCTTGAAATTCCCATCATTTTCGCAGCCTGCTGTTTATTTCCATGCGTTGTCTGTAATACTTCCTGAATAATATTCTTTTCAAACTCCATTCTCAACAGCCGCAGATTATAAGTAGTCTTCGGTGCTGATGAGTAACGACTGACCAGGGTTTTGAAAGACTCTGAATGGACAAAATCTGCCTGTGTCAAAATTGGTGAAGTTGCATTGTTCATTGCCACCTCCACATAATTTTGCAGTTCACGAATATTTCCCGGCCAGTCATATTTCATGAGGAAATTCAGTGCTTCCGGCTCAATTCCCTGTACAAATGTCCCCATCTCCCGATTCAGTTTTTCAATCATATTCTCAACCAATAACGGAATATCCTGTTTATGTGTTCTCAACGCCGGAGCCTGTATGCGAATGACATTCAATCGGAAATATAAATCCATTCGAAACGCACCTTTTTCTACCAGATCAAGCAGCGATTTATTTGTTGCCGCAATCACACGAATATCAATTGGTACACTATCTGCACTTCCCACCGGTGTCACTTCATGTTCCTGAAGAACGCGAAGAAATTTCGGCTGCATTGTAACCGGAAGCAGATTTACTTCATCCAGAAAAATAGATCCATGATTGGCAACCAGAAAACGACCTTTTTTGCCATCTTTTAATGCCCCGGTAAATGCTCCCGACGTATAACCAAAGAATTCAGATTCCATCAGATCTTCCGGAATTGTCGAACAGTTAACGCGGACAAAATCAGAAGTAGCTCTTGGACTCAGCGTATGAATGGAATGTGCAATCAACTCTTTACCCGTTCCTGTTTCCCCCTCAATAAGAACGGTTGACGATGATGCTGCCGCCTGACGGATCTGATTTTTCAAATGCAAAATCTCCGGACTTTCTCCTATAATATTTTCCAGAGAATACTTCGCTCCATGCTCTCTGCTCAGGCGCTTCTGATAGTACTCCACTTTTTCAGACAAGGCCTGAAGCTGCTTTTCCAATTGCATTGCTTCTCTCGCACCATGAACAATCGTGTATAAAAAACACCCTACCACCTTTTTATCCGCAGAAAACCGTGGAATATAATTTGTAAACATTGTTACATCATTCAGGACAACCGGATGACCAAACACTGGCTGACCGGTCTCATATACCTGATGTGCCAGTGTATCCGGTACAATGTCTTCTACTCTGCGCCCCAACGCATTTTCCTCTGTGCAGTTTGTCATCCGGCACCAGTTTTCGCTGACATATGTATAACGTCCATTTGCATCCAGAATAGCAAATGAATTTAATGCATTCATAAACTCTCTGGCATCCTTCATTGATAATTGTGCCATATCCCCACCTCTTTCTTTCGAAATATTTTATCATGTTTAGCACTTTTATTCAACTTTCCATTGTATTTCAGTAACTATTTTATTCATTTTGCATAATCCCTGTCAGTTTTTCCTTACATGTCATTAAAACCATACATGCATAAAAAACGTATTATCTGCAATCTTTTTTAAAAAAACAATCATTTATGTACGGATATCCTGACACTGTATATTTTCTGAAATCCGCCAAAACAGCGGATTTCTGCTCTGGCATGTTTCTTGCTGTTTGTTAAGAGGTAACAAAAATGGGGGACAGGAAACTGTCAATGTCCATTCTGTGTTTTGTCCTTTAAATATCAGAATGTGCAGAAAAATGTTAGGAGGTTTAGGTATGAAAATCAAAAAAATTGTAGACATCAGCATGGTTCTTGAAGAAGATCTGCCAAGTGATCCGGAAATTCAAATTCCGCATATCCAGAGAAGAAACCATAAAGATACTGCACCAGAGATGGGCAATTATTTTCCGGGTGCAACAATCGATGATCTGCCGGAAGGAAACGGATGGGCGATCGATTTTGCCCAGTTATGTACCCATTCCGGTACTCATCTGGATGCCCCATGGCATTATTATCCAACCATGAACAATGGGGAAAAAGCATGGACCATTGATGAAGTTCCTTTAGAGTGGTGTGTCGGAAACGGTGTAAAAGTAGACATGAGAGACAAACCGGACGGATACAGACTGATGCCGGAAGATTTTGAAGAATATTTTAAAAAAGTCGGTTATGAACTTCAGCCGGGAGATATCCTTTTGCTGAACACAGGTGCAGACAAACGTTGGGGTACCAAAGAATACCTGGTAGCCGGCTGTGGTGTCAGCAAAGCAGCTACCTTATGGATGATCGATAAAGGAGTGCATGTCTGTGGTACAGACGGATGGAGTTGGGATGTCCCGCTTCCATATGAAGCAAAAATGTTCCAGGAAACCGGAGATGCTTCCGTACTCTGGGAAGGTCATCGTGCCGGTGCCGAAAAAGCATACTGCCATATCGAAAAACTGACCAACCTGGAAGCACTCCCTCTCACCGGATATACTGTATGTGCATTCCCGATTAAGATTAAAGGTGCAAGTGCCGGTTGGAGCCGCGTCGTTGCTATTTTTGAAGAATAACGGTTTCCCATAAATACTTTAGTATGATAAAAATCCGACAATTATATTTATCTTCTAAAGGAAGAAATTACTGACATGAAAGGAGAAGCATATGGCTACTCAAAATATCGTTTTCTTAGTAATATTTATTATCTTTTTAGCATTCCTGTTCATATCCAGTTTTGTCGCAAAGAACTGGGTCAAGGAAACCGATGATTACGTTCTGGCCGGTCGTCAGATTTCTACCGGAATGAACATCTTCGGTGTTATCGCAATCGGATTTGCCGGAACTACCATGGCTCTGGCTCCCGGCTTTGCCATTCAGTTTGGTTTTAAAGGATCTTTCCTCTGGAGTGCAATCTACAGCTTCTGCGGACTTGCATTTTACGGCTTACTTTATTCTAACTTTGTTCGCCGCTGTGGTGCTCAGACACTTCCGGAGTTCCTGGAAATGCGTTATGACGGCAAAACACGTTCCGTTATCGCTATTACATCTGTTGTAGGTATGCTCGGTATCATGGCAAACAACATTGTATCCGCCATCACAAATATCTGTGCATACACAGGCTGGAATAAAGCTGTTGTTACTGCTGTTATTTTCGCAGTTATCATTGCTTTTACATACATTTCAGGTATGTGGGCTATTTCCATGACTGACCTGGTACAGGTTATCATGGGTATTATCATCGTTCCGCTTGTTATGGTACTTGTTATCAAACAGTATGGTCCGCTCAGCGGTCTCGCAAGTGCATGGCCAAATGGCAACCCGATGGGTGAAGGTTTCATGGGAACCATCCCGAACGCAGGACTGACTTATCCGTCCGTTATCAACTTTGTAATTCTGTTTGCATCCGCTCTGGTTTGGGGAAATAACTACTACTGGATGAAGATTGCAAACTGCCGTTCTGAAAAAGTTGCACGTAAATCCTTCGTATGGTCTGCATTTTTACTGCTGATCATCTTCTGTGTACCGCTTGGTATCGTTGGTCTGTACGCAGGTGCTTTCCATCCGGAAGTATTTACATTTAATGGCGGTACTGTAATGCCGACAGGTGCTTACGGATTTATCGCTTCCACATTGATTCCGTTATTCGGTTCACTGGCCGTTATCGGTGCTGTAGCAGCTTCTGTTTCTACATCTGCTACCTCAGCACTTGGTGCTTCTGCCGTTATGACACGTGATATTTATCAGCGTCTCATCGACAAGAGCGGAGATCCGAAAAAGAGACTTCGTGCTTCTAAATGGATCCTCATCATTGTTGGTGCTGTAACATTTATCCTCTGCCAGTTCCCGGGTGGTCCTACTTACCTGTTTGCATTTGCAAACTGCTGGCTCGTTCCACCATCCGTATTATTATTACTTGGTATGGTTTGGAAAAAATTCAACTCCACCGGTGCTTTCTGGGGCGCATTATGTGGAATGGTTGTCATGGCAGTATTCGAATTACTGGAATTAACCGGTGTATTCGTTGTCGGCAGCTACATTTACCTTGCTACTCTTGGTCTGATCGTATCCTTTGTGGCAGCTATCATTGCCAGCCTGTTCGGCAAACCGAAATACTTCGGTGAGTCTGACTGGGAACGGGTTCCAAACGATCACAACCGTGAAAATATCACATTAGATGCTACTGATAAAGAAGCTCTTCGTCTGATCTGTGTAGGTCACAAATACATGGCTGACATCACAGATTACATGGGTCTGGATTCCAAAGTTACAGATGCAGCGATCGAACATCTGGATCGTGGCGGTTACATCCAGAGAGCAGGTCTGAACATGTCCAAACTGTACACCTTCTCTGCTACAGATAAAGGCCGCGCAGTGATCGGTCTCTCCGGAAATGATGCAAAACTCGCTTCCGTTGGTCTGACACCGGATTATGTAGAGTTCCTGAAACTGGTAAAAACCGGCGATGCACACAAACAGAACGAATGGATCGCAGCAAAGAAGATTCGTTCCATGCAGATGGCTGCTATCTCCTCTCACCTGACCCGTGAAGGATATATCAAAGAAAAAGGCTTAATGCGTCGTAAATATGAAATTACCGAAAAAGGCCTTGCAGCAATCAAATAATATCTAACCATAAACAATCATAACTTCTGAACAATTCCGAACGCCGACATCACGATCGGTCGTTCGGAATCGTTCTCAAAAGGGGAAAATAATTTATGAATACAGAGAAAAAAAATCCAAGAGATGCCGTTATTGTTGCCGCAGGCCGTTCTGCCATGGCAAAAGCATTCAAGGGTTCCTTTGCAGAAACTCATCCAATTGAATATGGTGCACAGGTGTTAAAAGGTGTTCTGACCAAACTGGATCATTTTGATCCTGCACTGATCGATGACGTCATCGTCGGCTGTGCCTTTCCGGAAAAGAGAATGGGATACAATGCCGCAAAACTAATCGTACAGCGTGCAGGGCTTCCCGATTCCGTCTGCGCACAGACCATCAATCGTTTCTGTTCTTCCGGTCTGCAGAGTATCGCCACCGCTGCCAATGCCATCAAAGCCGGCGATATGGATATCATTGTAGCAGGTGGCTGTGAACAGATGACAGGCATGAATATGGTCGATCCCGATATCGAAATTGACGAAAAATTGATGGAAGAAAATCCTGATGCCTATATCATCATGGGCGAAACCGCTGAACTTGTCGCTGAAAAATATAATATTTCCCGGGAAGATATGGAAGAAATGGCTGTCCGAAGCCATAAACTGGCGGCTCAAGCACAGGCGGCCGGCAAATTTGATGAAGAAATCATTCCTGTCACCACTACTTTCCAGGGCAAAGAAATTACTGTCACAAAAGATGAGGGCATTCGCCCGGGAACCAGTATGGAAAGTCTGGCTACTTTAAAACCATGCTTCCGTGAGAACGGTCGCGTCACTGCAGCTACTTCTTCTCAGATGACAGACGGAACCGGTTTTGTCGTAATGATGGCAAGAGAAACCGCTGAGAAATTAGGTTATACACCAATCGCACGGTTCGTATCTTTTGCCGTGGGTGGAGTTCCTGCAAATGTCATGGGAATCGGTCCGATCGTTGCCGTTCCAAAAGCACTGAAAAAAGCAAACCTGACACTGGATGACATCAGTGTTGTGGAATTAAACGAAGCATTTGCTTCTCAGGCACTCGCATGTATCAAAACACTGGAAATTCCAATGGAAAAAGTAAATCCAAATGGCGGTGCCATGGCCCTCGGTCATCCATTGGGTGCAACCGGTGCTTTCCTTACCTGTAAAGTACTCTCAGAATTAAAACGACGAAACGAAAAATACGGCATGGTAACCATGTGCATCGGCGGCGGAATGGGTGCAGCCGGCATCTTTGAAATGGAGTCCTGATACAATGACTTTTCAACAAATATATGCACAAAAACTTGCAGATCCGGAAACAATTGCAACACTGATTTCTCCCGGATGGAGAGGTTTTCTGGATGCACCTCTGGGGCAGCCGTATCAACTGATTCAACGGATCGAACAGCGCGCAAAAGAAGGGAAACTGCAGGATCTGACACTGAACACACTATTGGATGTCTATCCATACGAATGTTACCAGGAATCCTGCGCATCTTCCATTCATGGAATATCATGGTTTTCCGGCGTGTCTGCACGCAAGGGAATCGCACAGGGATATGGTGACATCGCTCCCTGCAATTATCATGAAGTACCAGACCTGATCGACCAGTACGAACATATTGATTTTTGGTGTACCCGGGTAAGTCCCATGGACGAAAACGGATATTTCTCTACCTGTAATGGCTCTCTGGGAGAAATTCTGAAGAAAAAATCTTCTCATATCTTTCTGGAAGTCAACCATAACCTTCCGCGTCCCTGTGGTACACCAAAAATCCACATTTCGGAAGTCACAGCACTTTATGAAAGCAACGATTCCATTCCAATTATGAAGCGTGGAAAAATGGACGACACAAGCACGACCATCGGAAATCTGATTGCAGAAGAAATCCCAGACGGCGCCACGATTCAGTTTGGTATCGGCGCAATTCCGGATGCTGTCGGAAGCGCCCTGATGAATAAAAAGCATCTCGGCATCCATTCTGAACTGCTCACCGACAGTATGATCGACCTCATAGAAGCCGGCGTCGTTGACAACTCCCGCAAACCGTTAAACACAGGAAAAACGATTGCTACTTTCATGATGGGATCCGCGCATATGTATGATTTTGTCAGTGATAATCCGGATATTTTGTTATTACCAGTCACACAAGTCAATGATCCGTACATTATCGCACAACATCCGAATATGATCAGCGTCAATGCGGCTCTGGAAGTCGATTTTTACGGTCAGGTCTGCGCAGAATCCATCGGAACCATACATATTTCCGGCAGCGGTGGACAGGTTGATTTTGTAAAAGGTGCCACAACATCAAAAGGTGGCAAAAGTTTTATTGCTTTTCATTCCACCGCGCAAAACGGTACCGTCAGCCGCATCCGACCGACACTTTCTGACGGTTCCATCGTAACCACCGGAAAAAACGATGTAGACTACATTGTGACTGAATATGGAATCGCAAAATTACGTGGTAAAACAATACGACAACGTATTCAGGCTCTGATTTCCATCGCACACCCAAAGTTCCGGGAAGAACTAATCTATGAGGCCCGAAAACGGCTTCTCATGTAAAATGGAATGTCACAATTATAAAATTTCTTCGTTTCAAACAGTATATAGCCAGAAGGATTTTGGTTATATAAATCACCTCAAGTAGACAAGATCATTTCTATCTTTTCTATGAGAAACACAAAACTGCCGCATTTCGAATCATGCGGCAGTTTTTTAAACACACTCTGGTTTTGGACAACCAATCAGCGTTACTTTTCTTCGAAACGCTCGTCTGCTTCTACAAATCCATGTTCTTTTGCCCACTTCGGAACATCGTTACGGATATCATCCCAACTTCTGATCGGCTGCTGTAACCACTCATTTTCGCCGCGTGTATAACGATAATGATGAACTGCGGACATATCTTTCTCATCTACCTGAGCCTCACCGTAATCTTTCTGAGCGATTCTGTAAATGGTACTGTACTGCTCACTTAAGGTATGGATCTTCAAATCGTCTACCAGTAATTTCTCTAACGGGCGTTTGCAGAGGTGAGACATGATTGTACGTGTCTCTCTTGGAAGGGATTTGATCATACGTGCGATCTCCCATGCACGCTCTACTACTTTTCCTTTCGGGCAAAGTTCATTGACCCAGCCCCAGTCAAGTGCCTGCTGAGCTGTCCACTGACGGCAGGTATAAGCATAATAGTTTGCACGTTTTGTTCCAAGGAAATGCTGCATCAGCATAAACATTCCATCACCCGGGATCAGACCAAAGAATAAATGGTCATCATCAAATTTTGCATCTTCTGCACAGATTGTAACATCACATAATAATGCAGAATCCCAGTGGAAACCCGGTCCCGGAATCGCACCGATAGTCGGAATATTAATATCAAAGATCATGTTTTTGATCAGGTCATAATCATCAATATACTGATGATCGAAACGCTCATCTGCATAAGTCTGCCATCCGTTTGGATCTTTATCCATCATCCAGCTGTCACCGGTATGTGTCCAGATCAGGATCTCATTTTTACGATCCAGAGAAATGACACGGCTTAACTGACTCATTGCTCGGTGACTGGAACCGGACCAGCACATAACGTGGTCTTTGGTTTTCATTGTTACCTGTAAAATACCGTCTTCACGGTACAGGTCAAAATGATCTTTGAACCACTCTTTATATTCTTCCAGTTCCGGTAATTTGACATATTCTGCCATGATATCTTTTTTCATAATGTTTGATTCCTCCTTATTTCCCAATACGTTTGTCTCAGTCTGTGTCGAGACGTACACTTCTATGATTTGATACCATTATTAATCGCAATAACCATGCCAGATTGTCCGTTTTTTCATTTATTCCCGTTTTCATGCGTGT
The DNA here is from genome assembly GCF_003122485.1 of Eubacterium ramulus. GTDB lineage: Bacteria > Bacillota > Clostridia > Lachnospirales > Lachnospiraceae > Eubacterium_I > Eubacterium_I ramulus_A. The sequence goes on along the minus strand of NZ_JRFU01000098.1, from coordinate 2,260 downwards.
TTACGGTATTTTTTGAAATTTTAGAATGTAGTTTGCGTTCTCTTTTTGCATTGAAATTCTCAAATTTGCAGAAATAATTTGTATAAACGCAAAAAATCATGAAATTCCAGCTCCCATTTTTAATCTCATAACAGACAAAATTTGTAACTTTCCCTATTCTTTTTTTGTTTTATAACAGACCAAAATATAAGGACGATTCTGAAAGGAACCGTCCTCACGCTTTTACATTTTATAAATATTTTGCAATGTAGTAACCATCAAAAATAGCCTGTGTTACTTTATTCGGTCTGACTGCATCACCAATCACATACATCTCGATCTCCATTTTCTGCACCATATCGGCAACGGTTGTATCCGAACGCATACCTGCTGCACAGATAACTGCATCTGCCGGTACAAAAATTTTGTTTCCGTCTTTGTCCAGACCTTCCAGACCTTTGTCTGTGATATTTTCTGCTTTCGTATCTGTCAGTACCGTAACATATTTCTCCAGCTCCATTCCAATTGCAATCTTATGGAAACAGTTGCAGTCTGCAGCTGCCTCGGAGCGCATCTCCACAACGGTTACTTTCTTGCCCAGTTTTCCAAGATGGATCGCAGTCTCACAACCTACCAGTCCACCGCCAAGGATTACGATCTCATCTCCTAACTGATCCGTACCTTTTTCCTCTACTTCTGATGCAAGATATACATTATTTCCGTTGATTCCCGGAATTGGTGGAACGATCGGTACTGCTCCGGTTGCCACAATCACGACATCCGGCTTGATCTCCTCGATCAGCTCCTGCGTCACTTTTGTATTGTAACGAACCTCTGCATTTGTTTTTAACAGCTGTGTTTTCAGCACACGACTCAGTTTATACAGGTCTTCTTTAAAATCCACGGTCTGCGCAAATTTCAGTGCCCCGCCAAGGTCATCTGTTTTCTCACACAAAATAACATTATGACCGCGCTCACTCGCTTTGATCGCTGCCTGCATACCGCCCGGTCCACCGCCGATCACCAGCACTTTTCTGGATGGTGTCGGTGGAACATAACGGAACTCAGAAAGTTCATTTCCAACGATCGGATTAACGGAACATTTTGTTCCCATAGCTTCTACGGAATGTCCCAGACACTCAAAACATCTCAGACACGGACGGATCTCATCTTCTCTGCCACTGAATGTTTTCTTCGGTAATTCCGGATCTGCCAACAGCGCACGTCCCAGTTCTACGATATCCGCTTTTCCGGAAGCAATGATCTCCTCCATCTGTGCAGGATCATTCAGACCGCCGACACAGGAAACCGGTACTTTTACTGCCTTTTTCACCGCTTCTGCCAGATATACATTACATCCGTGCTCAAAAAACATACTTGGATGAGTACGCACAAATAATCTCTCTACCTCATGACTTCCACAGGAAACATTGATCAGGTCTACTTTGTCTTCGATCAGTTTTGCAAACTCTACATAATCATCCAGATGCATGCCTCCTTCCACGAAATCATCGCCGTTCATACGCACTTCGATCGGGAATCCTTTTCCAACAACCCGGCGCACTTCATCCAGTGTCTCTAAGAAAAATCTTGCACGGTTTTCTAATGAACCTCCATATTCATCGGTGCGGTGATTCTGTAACGGGGAAAGGAACTGGCTGAACAGCCATCCATGTGCCGCATGAACATTTACCATATCGAATCCGGCACGTTTCGCCATTTCAGCTGCCTTGCCATAATATTTTGTCAATTCATGAATCATCTCTTTCGGCATTTCGTAAACATGCTGTCCATCCGGCAGAATTTCTTCACTCGGTCCATAAGCCACTTTACCTTCTTTGATGTCTCCACCAATACTTGTGATTCCACCGTACTTGCCACCATGTGACAGCTCAATATTTGCCAGTGCACCACGACGTTTGATATCTTTCACCAGCATGGTCAGTGACGGTAATAATGTAATGTCATCCAATGCAGGCTGAAGATTATGAGAAGAACCGCTGGCTCCATGAATAATGCATTCTCCCATAGATACAACCGCACATCCGCCACTTGCTTTATATTCAAAAAAAGCTCTGTTATCGGTTGTCAGATGACCTTCCGGTGTATATCCCATCAGACCGGTCGGTGCGGAAAAAATACGATGTTTTGCTACAACATTACCGATGCGGATCGGTTTGGATAGATTTGGATATTTTGAATTCACTGTTGTTTGTCCCCCTTTTTTACACCTGAAATTCAAGTCGAACGCACGTGAGACTTGGTGCGTGATTCTGGTCAG
>NZ_JRFU01000097.1 GCF_003122485.1 Eubacterium ramulus | reverse complement strand
TTTTATCACTGTCGGATCTCCGGAAATTTTTAAAATTGCTTCCGCATCCCGCATAATGCCGTCATAATCATTGGACGGTGTCTGAATAAATAATTTTCTCTCCCCAGTTGCTTCCCGAAGCTCTTTGACAATATTTGCAAAATCAGGTCTTCCAAGACGGGACACCATCTGTGGATTACAGCACACGCCTGCAAACGGATATTTGTCAATCATATTTCTGACAATTGCCGGATCTTCCGTGTTAAGATAAATATCAAACTTACTTTCAAATTTTCCCATAATAATCTCCTTCTCCATGATCGGATTTATCTTTTATCCCCTGCTGTTATATATCTGCTTTCCATTTTTCTGCTTCTGTGCTTCGCTCAACTGCTTCGCGGTCGGTAACATCTAATTCCTGTACAAAAACCCGATCCCCATATCGTTCCCTGTAATCCTGCATATTCTCCGGATCAATCGACACGGCGACCACCTGATCACCTCTGTTTAATGCTGCTTCTGCGTATTCACGCCCCAATCCAGTAGATGCACCGGTAATATACCAGTTTTTCATAAAATACCTGCATCCTTTCTGTTTTGTTAAGTTACATTCATCTTATCCTACGGCTGTGCTTCCCAGTGTCACCACACCGCTTAACTTATGCGCATCTGTTTTTAATTCGTTTCTAATCTCTCTGTACTCCTGAAAGGTTTTTGAGAAAAACGCTACCAGACGTTCCCCCGCTCCAGTAAGCTGTAAGGTAGATTTGTTCCGCCGAAAAAGCTCCAGACCAATTTCTTCCTCCAGCAGTGAAATCTGCCTGCTGACTGCCGGCTGTGAAACATACATTACTTTTGCAGTCTCTGTAAAACTCATTTTTTCAGCAGCCATTAGAAAATACTGTATCTGCTGAATTGTCATAAAAAACCACCTCTTGGTTGTCTTATAAAAAACAGCCCACAAAACAAATTTCATGAGCCGCTTTTTTACTATTCTGTACGACCTTTTCCTCTGTTAAATCTCATTGTAAGGAAAAGCACGATCATCAAAAGAACACCTTCGATCGCATTTAAGTAATCCGGACTGATACCCGCAAGGTATAATCCGGTAACCATTACTGAGATCGTAAAGGCCCCTATGATCATCTTGTAAACCTTGGAACTTAATCCACCGGATACCAGAACGCCTCCAAGATAAATTGCCATCATAACTTTCATTTCCAGGAATGATCCCATGGTTGTACTGGATCCTCCCTGCTGGATCAGCATCATAATACCTACCAATGAACCAATAAATCCGGATATCACATATGCGATAATACGTATTTTATTGACATTGACGCCCATGGAAAGCACCATCTGCTCATTCTCACCCATTACTTTGCAATAACGTCCAAATCGTGTCGATTCAAAGATGAACCCAAATACAACAACAACCACGATTGTAAAGACAACTTTAAACTGAATCTTATTCAATGCTATGATCTGCATTGGTGCAATAATAATGTTATCGCCAACCAAAGCAGCCAGCAAACCCTTCAATCCAATCAGCATCGCCAGTGTTGTCATAAAGGATGATACCCTGCACTTGCTGACCACAATACCATTTAACAGCCCAATTCCAAGTCCGATCGCAATCGATACCGGGAAAAACCAGACAAACCCAAAGCGGCTTGCCACCATACACGCTGCGGTTGCTGATACCGCTGCTGTACCACCAATGGAAAGATCTGTACTTCCCATTGCAATAATATAAATAACTCCGGCACCTCCGATAATGATTGGCAGTGACTGCTCCAGAAGATTTTTAATGTTAAGAGGTGTGATTAATTTCCCACCTGACATCGTTCCAAGCACAACGAAAAGAGCAGCCAGCACTATTACGGAAATCCAATTTTTTATTTCAAATCTTTTTTTCATCAGATCATCACCTCGATAATAATTTCTTCCTTAAACTCTGGTCCACGCTCTATGCTTTTGACGATTTTATTATCTTTCATTACGATAATATCGTCACACATACCGATCGCTTCACCTAATTCATCAGTAATCATTATAATTCCAAGGTTTTTCGCTTTTGCTTTTTTCAGACAATCATACAGATACGCCTTAACACCAACATCTACACCACGTGTCGGGCAATCAACGATCAGGATATCCAGATCCTTTAACAGCCAGCGTCCCAGATTTACTTTCTGCTTGTTACCTCCGGAAAGTTCTCTCATGTTCTGATATACATCCCTGCATTTTACCTGATACTCCTTTGTTGCATCCAATGCCAGATGATTCAGCCAGGACATGTTGAGCCTTTTGCTCTTTCCCTCAGCTTCTTTCAGTGAAGGCAGTGTAAAATTCTCCCAGATCGGAGCATCCATCATCAATGCATCCGTATCTCTGTCTTTTGGCGCATACCCAACCCGATTGTATAAGGAATCTTCCTGGTTTTTAATATCTATGTTGCAGGTATTAAGATGTACCCGTCCTTTTGTAAGCTTGTCTATTCCATATACAGCCTTTCCAATCTCATGAATTCCAGAATCTGATAAACCACAAAATCCCAAGATCTGTCCTTTGTGCAATTTAAAAGAAATGTCTTCCAGACCATTTTCTGTACACATCTCACCCACTTCAAGAAGAACATCATCTTCATAGCTTGGTCCATGGTCATCACGATAATAATCTCCATCCAGCTTTCGGCCAACCATTCTCTGCTTCAACTCATCAGATGTAATATCCTTACTTTTCACGGTGTCAAGAAGTGCACCATCCCGGAGAATGGAAATCGTATCTGTAATCTCGATCATTTCCTCAATATCATGGCTGATCAGGATAATAGAACGTCCCTGCTCTTTAAATTTCCGGATCAGTTTATACAGGCATTTTCTGTTATCTTGCGAAAGTGACTGCGTCACCTCATCAAGAATAAGGATATCCGGATCTGCAGAAAGTGCACGGACTAACTCAACCATTTTTCTATGCTCAATATTCATGTATCCGGCCGATACATTCAGGTCAATTGACGGAAGTTCCCATTTTTTTGTAATTTCTTCCACCTGTGCCTTGATCATCTTATTGTTTACAAGACCAAAATGTGAGCATTTTTTCGTCTTTCCAAGAAAAATATTAATGCCGGCAGGAAGGTTGCTGACCATACCTAATTCCTGTACAATGATCGCTACTTTGCTCTCATTGGCACTGACAGGGCTTGTCGGTTTATAAGGTTTTCCGTGAAGTATCATCTCTCCACTGTCATAAGGATACATTCCGGCAATCTGTGAAAGAAGTGTCGATTTTCCAGATCCATTTTCCCCGGCAAGACCTCTTACTTCACCAGCCTCAAGCTGAAAATCAATATCTACATTTGCATGTGTCGGTCCAAAGCTTTTGTTAAGTTTTTTAATATCAAGAATAATTTCTGCCATTATTTAACAACCCCCTTCGCACCTCTCTGGGCAATGATTCCAAAGATAAGAACGATTGCACCAAGCACAACCTGCTGATAGGTTCCTGAGCGGACACCAAGCTGCGTCTGAACATTAAAGATTGCCATGATCAGTATGGTAGAAATCGGAATAGCAATCGTGATATTGATCTTTTTCTGCATAACCTGTGCAAGCAGGACTGCTGCCAGCGCCTGGAAAATATTTGAAATAGATGATAATCCTGCGGCCGCCGTTGCACGTCCGGAATAACTTTCTGTAAGAAATGCAGAGCATCCGAAAAAGATTCCTGCGATCAGACCACAGCATAACAGTGTTTTCATAATCGGGATTCCCATCTGTTTTGCCACATGCGGATTGTTTCCGACCGCACGGATATTGATTCCAACAGAAGCCTTATTATATAAAATGTAAGCCACGATTCCGCCAATAATAAGAATGATATAGATCCATGGTGACATACCAAAAATTCTAAGTTCATTTTCAAGCTGAACGACCTGTTTTCCTTCAGCCAAACGTTTATTCGAATATACGACACCGATAGACTCATAAATAAGAGTCATTCCCATACCAGCAATCCATGACGGAATTTTCGAAAGATTAAATACCAGAAAGTTAGCCATTGTAAGACAGATACCAATCAAAAGACCGCCAACCAGGACTCCCGGGATACCAACACTGTTTCCCCATGTACCTGCAAGATTTGCTCCCAGAATAACCATAGCACCGATGGAAAAATCCGTTACATTGGCAGCAAACAGAAAACATAATCCCCATGCTGTAAAAGTAGGAATAACCGCCCCCGCGATAATAAGCATCCAGTTATTTACCGTAAGAAAGTTATATTTACAAATAACATTGATAATAAACATTACGGCAATAACAACTGCAATAATTATCAGGAGACTAATAGTACTTTTTTTACTATCTTTAGCTCTCATCAATACGATCCCCCTCTAAAAAATCACCGGATTGGATAAGATTCTATCCGATCCGGTAACCTCTAGCTTAATTCAAAACCATTATCTTAATTTCATATATAATTATCTTGAAATACCATCCATGTAGATCTGTGAATAATTCTCAAGGAATTCTACAAAATCATCATATGTTACATCCGGATTATATCTGTACAGTAAGTTTTTGTAGTACTCCTGAGGAACGATCGGCTCACCGGATTCCATCTTGTCAACATATGCCTGCGCATTTGTTTCATCGATCGTACACGGCATCATCTGGTTAAAGAACGGCGCTTTTCCGTTTTCATCAAGGATTGGATGCCCATCCAGCCAGTTGCATGCAAGTGCTGCTGCCACAGAACACTCCTCAAGCTGTCCACCGTTAAGTGCTGCCAGTTTTCCATCCAGAATAAGCTGTGCCATATCCGGAGTAAAATCTGTGGTATAGATCTTAAGCTCTTTGGAATAAGAATCAGATCTTGCTGCGATCGCATTGATCGTACCTGTTGCAAAATCGGAACCTAATGCATAGATACAATCAGCAGACTGTCCGTATGCTGTAATTGCATCGTTGGATTTATCTACAGCTTCACCAGGGTTTGCACATACTGCAGAGCCAAGGATTTCTCCCTTACCTTCATCTACAAACGCTGCGGTAAAGCCTTTTTCTCGTTCATCATGGGACGCATCACCGATGGATGATCTTACTAAAATAACTTTTTTGCATCCATCTTCAATACACTTCTGACCAATTTCATAACCGAACTGATAATCTGAACATACAATTGTTCCTGCATAGGTAGATTTGCTCTCTACTGCTGCTTTTGTAGCTTCATCACCCGGTGTTTTATCATAAAGAACAAACGGAATTCCATTTTCTTCACAAATCTGTGATACAGACATAAAGGAGGGCGGTGTTACACACATTTCCAGAATTGCCTGGCATCCATCAGATATCTGTGTCTGAACATCTGTTGTAATCTTGTCTGCAGTAAATTCATTGCTGATACCATCGACCGTGATACCAAGTCCTGAATAATTGACATTTGCTGTCTTTGCATTTGACTCCAATACATAAGAACCAGATCCCCATATATTGGTTCCGAATTTGTACTCCGGATATTCCCCGGAATCATCTTTTGAGGTATTCGCTTCTGCTGATGCAGATTTTGTATCAGCTGTGCCTCCATTGTTGCTGTCTCCTGCTGTGCCACATCCAGCAAGCATTGCGGCAGTCATTGCGGCAATCATTGATAATGCCAAAAGTCTCTTTTTCATAATAAATTTCTCCTTCCCTTTAATTTGTTATAATTTTAATCTGAAAAAACCTCCAGATGTCAGACCTGTAAAGTCTAACACCTGGAGATCATATCACATTTATCTCAGTCGAGAAGACTCCCACTTCTGCAAGTGATGAGTAATAACAAGTCTTTCTCAGTGGGAGTACAATCTCCGACTGAGATAAATGCTCCGCGGGGATGTGCAGTGATTCTGAGAAGAATATGTCAGCTTTCGCTGACCAGAATCACGCACCAAGTCTCA
>NZ_JRFU01000096.1 GCF_003122485.1 Eubacterium ramulus | reverse complement strand
TAGAGTGCAGTGATTCTGAAAAGAAGATGTCAGCTTGCGCTGACCAGAATCATGCACCAAGTCTCACGTGCGTTCGACTTGAAATTAATAGGTAACAAGATAGATAATTCCTTACTGACTGTAAGGGGGATTCACCACAAATATATTGCAGTAGAAAAGAGAAACGTTATGATAGAAAATCCATGGAAAGAAATACTGACTGGCTGCATGAATGAGCAGTTGGCAAAAATCATTATCAGCGGTCCGCGCAAAAAAGATGGAGTGCGAAAAATTGAGATACGACCGATATTATTAAAGGAAAAACTCATGTTTCAGGCAAGTGCTTACACAGAAAAACAGGTGCAGCATTACAACCTGACAGAAGCAGAATGTTATGAGAAGATTGCGGAGTGGACAGAAGGGTTCCGCCAGTTAGAGGCGCTGCATCCGCAGGAGCACATTCAGGTGCTGATCAGCAAAAAAGGAAAACGGTCGGTACACAGGTCAAAATCCGGCTGTCCGGTTCCGAAAGCGAACCTGTCACATAACCGGAAGAAACAGTATATTTTAGATCCGGAGATTCCGGTTCAGTTTCTGATCGACCTTGGGGTTCAGACCAAAGAGGGCAAAATCGTTCATTCCAGATATGATAAGTTCCGTCAGATGAACCGTTTCTTAGAATTTATTGAAGATATCGTTCCGGAGCTTCCAAAAGACAGAGAATCTGTTATCATAGATTTCGGTTGTGGCAAGTCTTATCTGACGTTTGCCATGTATTATTATCTGCATGAGTTGAAACACTATGATGTACGGATCATCGGATTGGATCTGAAAGCAGATGTTATCGCGCATTGTCAGAATCTGGCAGAGGAATACGGATATGAAAAACTGTCCTTCCTGACGGGTGATATTGCACAGTATGAGGGTGTGGATCATGTAGATATGGTCGTAACCCTGCACGCCTGTGATACAGCGACTGATTATGCGCTGGAAAAAGCCGTAAAATGGGGCGCAAAAGTGATTTTGTCTGTGCCGTGCTGTCAGCACGAAGTGAATAAACAGATTCAGAATGATCTGTTGCAGCCGGTTTTGAAGTATGGACTGATCAGGGAACGGATGTCGGCGCTTTTGACCGATGCGATCCGTGCAAATCTGCTGGAAGAAGCAGGCTATCAGGTGCAGGTACTGGAATTTATTGATATGGAGCATACGCCGAAAAATATTTTATTGCGGGCAGTAAAATCCGGAAAGCAAAAAACATCCGGGGAACTGACAGAATTGATGGAGGAACTGCATGTGTCACCGACGCTGGCGGCGTTGCTGAGAACAGAAAGGAATACAGCAGATGCGTAAAGGAATACGAAAGTTTTTTATCCTTGTGGCGGTGTTTATCGTTGCATTATTTACTTTTTCCAAGATCACAAACCATGAAACGAAGGATCTGACGACGGATATGCCGGCGGCTTCCCTCCCAATCGTATATTTTGAGGATAACGGGCACAGAGTCAATGAGCTGCATGGCTATACGGCGGAAATGTCAGCGGTTTCCATGCGTGATACCATCACGCCCCTTCCGGATAACCATAAGCTGTCGCTTCGCATTGATCCGTATGGCAAAAATATTGACAGTGTGACCTTTGAAGTGCGCAGTCTGGACGGAAGCAGACTGGTTCAGGATGGAAAAGTTACGCTTTCCGGCGATGAGAGCGCAATGAAAGGTGAGATCACCGTTGAAAATCTGTTGGAAAAAACCACAGAATATCAGCTGATCCTGAAGGTAAAAGAGGGCGATACAACTGCAAGTTATTATACCCGGATCAAGGATGCCGGAGACAGTCAGATCAGTACCTGTGTGGATTTTGTGGAAGAATTTCATGCGATCACTATGGACAAAGACCGCCAGTCAGAGCTTGCTTCTTATATGGAGCCGTCTGCGGATGCAGACAATACTTCTTTGCAGACCGTTACCATCAACAACAGTCTTTCTCAGGCTTGCTGGGGGGATCTGCAGGGAACAGAAGTGACAGAACCGGTGGCATCCATCAAGGAAATGTGTGATGAATATCAGGTTATTTTGCTGGAATATATTTTATCTGCCGACAATGAGAACGGTCAGACAGAATATTATAACGTGCAGGAATATTACCGGGTGCGTGTCGGTGCAGAGAAAATTTATCTGTTAAATTTTGAACGGACCATGGAAGAAATTTTCCAGGGAGACGGTGCCCATGTATCCAAGGATTCCATTAATCTTGGCATCCGTTCCGATGTGGTGGATTACAAGGCGAATGAAACCGGAAATATTATCTGTTTTGTACAGCAGGGAGAGTTGTGGAGCTACAATCAGTCTGAGAACAAAATGACACAGGTATTCAGCTTCCGAAGTGGCGATGACATGGACATTCGGGAAAATTATGATGAGCATGCGATCCGGATCCTGAAAGCCGATGAGGGCGGAAGTATCGATTTTGTCGTATATGGCTATATGAACCGTGGAGAGCATGAAGGTCAGGTGGGTGTCAGCGTATGCCATTATGACTGTGTGACCAATACAGTGGAGGAAATGTTATTTATTCCGACGACATTATCCTATCAGGTGGTAAAAGAGCAGCTTGGCACGTTAATGTATGTATCGGATAACGGATATTTTTATCTGACTATTTCTGATCAGGTATACAAGATCAATCTGGATACGAAAAAATCAGAGATTTTTATCAGCGATCTGCAGACGGATATGATCGTAAGTTCTGAAGACGGACGGCATATTGCATGGTCAGAAGATGGAAGCGTCATGCATGTGACAGATCTGGAAAAAGGCGATACTTACGATGTTAATGCGGAAAGTGGTCAGACTTTGAAACCGCTTGGATTTATCGGAAGCGACTGTATTTATGGATGGGGTTATACGTCAGATGTGTTCAGCACGGATACGCAGACCAATACGCTGGCACTGAGTCAGGTATTGATCATGGATTCTGGCGACAGTGAGCATCAGATTTTGAAAACTTACCAGAGTCCGGGCATGTATGTGACAGGTATCCGGGTGCAGGATGGCAGCATTTACCTGTCCAGAGTGGCAAAATCCGGGGATACCTATACGGATGCATCGGAAGATACGATCATGAATCGTGATATGCAGGATGAAAATCTGGTGAACGTGTCAACCACGACTTCTACGGTAAAACAGACGGAGGTTGTGATCACGCTGAGTACGGAATCCTCTGGAAAAGCACCAAAACAGGTGATCCCGAAACAGATTCTGAATGAGGAATCCGTGACGATCGAAATGAAAAACCTGAATGCGTTCAGTGACTATTATGTCTATGCGAAAGGTCAGGTTATTTTGGCGACAAAGGATATGGCAGCAGCAATTCAGAGCGCAGATGAAAATAAAGGTGTTGTCATCGGAAAAGATCTGCTTTATGTATGGCGGCGTGGAGAAAGTCAGACGCAGGAGCCGTTGGAAATTTCTGAATAAAATTCAAGTCGAACGCACGTGAGACTTGGTGCGTGATTCTGGTCAGCGAAAGCTGACATATTCTT
>NZ_JRFU01000095.1 GCF_003122485.1 Eubacterium ramulus | reverse complement strand
ATTACTCACCACTTGCAGAAGTGGGAGTCTTCTCGACTGAGATAAATCAGTTTTCTCCCTTACATTATCTGCTGTTTTTGGAATCCTTATACACACGATCAGAAATGGTCTTATTTACGCTCCAAATGTACAAAAACACTGCAATAACTTCTGAATATCAAAAGTTTCTACACTCAAATTCAAAAATTTTTATTTTCAACACTTTTTGCGCTGAAATGCATAAACTTTTCCAACAAAAAAGCATCAGGAAAATAATGTTTTGAATTACTTTTCCCGATGCTTCTCCGATGCAATTTTTCTAAATTTGGTAAAATTTGTTTTCTTCTGCGGTATATGTTCCATCATCCATGCGCGCCCGCACAAACGGCACTTCCGCTCTGTGATAAAAAACATTGTGGTGAATCCACGCATCCGGATTACCGGAAGGACTGATGGTTCCGCCTAGGTCATCCATGCTGACATTATAACGGAACTCATTATGAATAGCTTCTTCCAGACAGAACATCACACATCCGCCTTCGTTTAACCGACTATAGTTATACTGATATAATGTTCCGTCACCGGAGTCCGCATCCCACGCCATACTATCCTGATTCAGCCGCATATCCCGCATCTCATTGTAGGTTAGTAACGCATCTTTGCTCTTCCATGGCCAGATACCTGCTGCAACTTTTCCACCACGATTTTCCGGTTCGCTATAATAACGGTCATTCATTTCCAGAGCACAACTGTCCCCGGAATTGTATTCCACCAACGGTTTCATGGCATACATCACCGTAATGCCATCGCCGCCGATTTCTTCCACATAATTATCCGCAATGTAAATATTGTGATGACCATATTTTTCAAATAATTCATCCGGCAGCTCTGCCATCATAAACTCTTTACACTTATAACTGTATCCAATGGCAATGCCCCAACGGCTTGTCCGTTTCAGATGGCAGCCACGTACACTGACATTTTCATAACGTGCCACACCCGTTTTTTCTTCCTCATCCGGCTTCAGACAGGTAAAATAAATGCCACCGTTATTCATATGTTTATCGTAAACATTGCCTTCCACATCATGAATATACAGATTATTCAAATGAATTTCGTGCAACGTTCCACGGTTCTTGGCAATTCCTGCCACACCGGTGCGATTCATCTTGTGCGGAGCCGAATATGTTTCTCCAAATACACCACCACAGTTGGTTATCTCCAGATTTTCGACAGTCACATATTCACAATCATACAGCAGAACTGCAGAAGACACATATCCTTTGTATACATGCGTCGGTGCATCCAGTTGCGTTCCATAATCCTGATACCAGATACCCTGACCATTCGTCTGGATTAACGGTCTTTCGCCAGTTCCATACGCCCCAATATAAATTGGGTGCTCCTTTGTGCCCTGTACATCCAAATGCAAAAACTGACCTTCAAACACAGAACCACGCTCTAAAAGCACCTGATCACCCGGCTGCAAATCCAAACAATTTACCGCATACAAACTCTTTAACGGATGACTCTCTGTTCCGTCATTATTATCATCCCCATGAATTGCACTGACATAATAACAACGTCCACAAATCTCCATTCCTGTATTTTCTTTCAGGCGATTTTTATCTTCTCTCTGACGTTGTTCTGCCTGCATTTGATTCCAGATTACCTCAAACTCTGCCATCCACTGAGCTGCATTATCTGACTTTTCATCTGACACATCCTGTGTCGATATTTCATTTACGGTCGTTTCACTCAAATGCGCATTAGCCGCTACACTTTCTGTGAATTCTTGGTACTCCTGCATTTTTAGCCACTTTTCAATGATCAGATCCACTTCTTCATATGGAAACAGATCTCCATGATATCTGGTAAACAAATCCTGATTATTCTCGTAAAATGCCCGTTTCTCATCCTCTGTATAAACCTGGCATTTATGATTTCCAACACGATCACCTTTATACACCACAAAAGCCAGCTGAATACTCTTCCACTCATAATCCAGATACATTTCCGGTGTCAGATAGCGCGCACCGAAAGCCACTGTTCCGTTTTTCCATGCTTCTTCATTCTTCCATTCGGTCTCTGCACGCCGCTGATCCACAATCTGCTCAACTTCATCAATAAAACTATCTGTTCTTCCCGTTCCAAATGCTTCCGCCTGCTCGTTCATAAACGTGTTTTTCTGTTTCCATCTCTGGTAAAAACCATTCGGCGAACAATCCTCATATATCTTCAGCAATTTTGCAACCTGATAGGCCGCATAAACTTTCTGTCCATTTTCACATATTTTTCCCATTTTATTTCGCTTCTCCTGATCCTATAGCTCGCGCTACCCATTTATAATCCTATTCTGCTATGCAACTTATCAAAAGAGACATGCATCCCTCCTAATTTCAAGTCGAACGCACGTGAGACTTGGTGCGTGATTCTGGTCAGCGCAAGCTGACGAGGGTAAGATTCCCCGATTTCGTCAATAACCTAAATTAGTAAAATTAAGAAACCATATTTAGGAACCCATATTATTTTTTCAAGATAATAGTAGAGAACGGCTTCATTTCTCCGGTAACTTCACCAAAGAGCACCTCTGCCCCGTCAAGCTCCGGTGTAAACGCTGTCGGAACCTTATTAAAGTTCTGGATGAACACATATTCCACATTCTCACCCTGACGTGTGGACACTTCAATTCCTTCCGGAATATGCTGTTTCAACGGTTTCTCAACCCCAGCTTTTGCCACGATCTCAGCATACACATCATCATAGAATTTCTGCTCAGAATCTGCGCATACATAATACGCTTTTCCTTTACCGAACTCATTCACTGTCATAGCCGGTGTACCTGCATAGAAATCCTCACCATATACAAATAACGGCTCGGCAGTCTTAACATCTACCAGCTGGCACAGGTGCTCGCACTTGTAAGCCACATCGCCAACAACCGCTTTTACGGTATTGCTCTCACCGTCATACAGACCATCAATCTCTGTACTGCGCAGTCCCATAACATCCATCAAACCGCCCGGTGTACCACCAAGTACGCACAGATCATTCTCATCAACAACGCCACTCCAGTAAGTCAGAATAAATGTACCACCATTTTCTACAAATTTACGCACTTTATCTTCAAATCCTGCACGAAACATATACAACATTGGAGCAACCACGATCTTATAACCGTCAAGATCCTGAGTCATATCCGGCAGATCTACGTTCAGTCCCTGTTTACGGAACGCATAATAGGATTTTTCTACCGCTTCTTTATAGAACACACCTTTATTACGCGGTCCCTGTGCTTCTTCTACCGCCCAACGGTTCTCCCAGTCATAAATAACTGCCACATCTGCCTTTACATTGGAATGTTTCAGCTCATCGATCTGCTCCAAATCAGCACCAACCTCTTTACACTCCTGATAAGTACGCTCGTCTTCTTTTCCGTAATGGTCGATCAGGGCACCATGGAATTTTTCAAATCCACCGCGACCTTTTCTGATCTGGAAATACATGACGCTGTCAGATCCATGCGCTACCGCCTGCAAAGAAGCCGTCTCTAACATTCCCGGACGTTTTAATTTGCTGACAGACTGCCAGTTTGTCGGTCCCGGACAGGACTCCATCAGGATAAACGGCTCTTTCTTTAAGGTACGCATAATATCGTGCTGCATACCATTATCCATAGCAATCAGACGCTCCGGTCCTTTGTGCCACTGCGGATAATTATCCCAGGATACCACATCCAGCACTTTTGCCATCTCATGATAATTAATCGTCGGGAAGTTATACATCAGGTTTGTGGTTGCCGGTTTTGTTCCGCCTGCATCACGCAGAGCCTGAATCTCAGCCTTACAGAAATCAACGCTCTGATGACTGACAAAACGTTTCCAATCCAGCACCAGTCCGTGAATGGACGTCTCTCCTAACGGTGTCGGGCTCTCAATCTGGTCAAAATTCTGATAATCATGACTCCAGAATGCAGTATTCCATTTGCGGTTTACTTCTTTGATATCATTGTTATACCGTTTTTTTAACCAGCTACGGAATGCGCTCTGGCATAACGGGCAATGGCACTCTCCACCATACTCATTGGAAATATGCCACATCAGCACACCCGGATGATGGTCAAAACGCTCTGCCAGTTTCATATTGATCTGGCGTACTTTTTGACGGTAGATCGGAGATGTATAGCAATGATTGTGACGCTGTCCAAAAATATTTCTCTGACGCATTTCATTTACACGTAACACTTCCGGATAACGGTCTGCAAGCCAGTGCGGACGTGCGCCGGACGGAGTTGCCAGGAATACACTGATTCCGTTTTCATACAGACGATTGATGATTTCTTCCATCCAGTCAAAATCATACACACCCTCCTGCGGCTCCAGTTTTGCCCATGCAAAAATCCCCAGTGAAACCGTATTTACATGCGCTTTCTTCATCAGACGGATGTCCTCTTCCAGAATATCCGGATACTCCAACCACTGATCCGGATTGTAATCTCCACCATAAACTAAACGATCAAATTTAACGCCCATGTCTGCAAATCCTTTCTGTTTGTTCATTTTTTATCAAAACCAGAAAACACATTTCCGGTAATTGTCTGTTTTAAAAACCCCACGGCGAAACCACCGTGGGGCTGCATAAAATTGCAATATAATATTTTTGTTCATGATTATCTCAATGAGATAATTATTTAACGGCACCTGTGATACCTTCTGCAAACTGTTTCTGAAGTACGAAGAAGATAACCAATGTCGGGATGGAACAGAATAATACGCCCATCATGATCATACCATAATCAATCTTGTAACCACCAGTCATGTTTGCGATCAACATAACCATGTTCAGAGATTTGCCATCTGTCATACAAACCTTCGGCCACAGATATGCATTCCATGCATTCATGAACGTAATAACGGCTGCTGCTGCATATGTAGATTTCATAACCGGCATATACATCTGGAAGAAAATCTTAATCTCGCTTAAGCCATCAATACGTGCTGCCTCAACGATATCTACCGGGAATGCTCGTGAGTTTTGTCTAAACATCATGATCATAAACGGTGTCGAGATCATCGGCAGGAAGAAAGCAAGTACTGTATTCAGTAAGCCTGCTTTACTGAACATACGGAACAGAGGGATCATAGTTGCGACCTGCGGAATCATCATTGCAAGAAGCAGAACAGAGAATAGTTTGTCTTTCCATTTATCATGATATACCTCAAATCCGTAACCTGCAAGAGAGCAGATAAACAGACAGATAACAGTAACTGAAATTGCATAAATGAAAGAATTCTTCATTGCCAGTCCCAATGGTTGCTGAGAGATCAGGTTTCTGAAGTTTTCAGCTGCATAAGTACCAAATGTCAGTTTTCCTTTTGATACATCAACATAGTTATTTGTTGCTGCCATGATCATCCAGTAAAATGGAAATACGGAGATCAGGGATACAATTGCAAGGAAAATATAGGTAGGGATCAGTCGACGCTGAATCATAGATTTATTTTTCTTCTTAGTCACGTGTATCACCTACTTTCATATTGATAAATGCAAGGATTGCCACAAGTACAAATACAAAGAATGACATTGCTGCGCCATATCCAAAGTTCGGTGAACGTAAGAATACGGTATTGTAAATATGATGTGACATTGTAATAGTTGCATTTGCAGGTCCGCCGTGTGTCAGGTTGACTGACTCGTCGAACAACTGTAATGTACCGTTAATTGACATGATAAATGTCATAATAATTGTCGGTTTTAACAGTGGTACGGTAATACTCCAGAAAGTCTTCCATCCGTTGGCACCATCGATTTTGGCTGCCTCATATACGGAGTACTCAATATTCTGCAAGCCGGCCAGATAGAATACCATATTGTAACCTGTCCATCTCCATACCAAAGCGATGATAATTACGATCTTAGCACTTATGGCATTTCCAAGGAAATTATATCCCTGATCCAAGATGCCTAAACCTACTAATACATTGTTTACAAATCCGTCCTGTGCGAACAGGAAACGGAAGATCAAAGCGTAAGAAACCAGAGATGTTGCACATGGTAAGAATACACATGTACGGAAGAAACCTCTCAGTTTCAGATCTCTGTTGTTCAGAAGCTGTGCAAGTAAAATAGCAAGCACAAGCATGATCGGTACCTGAATTGCCAGGTAGATGAACGTATTTCCTACAGAACGTAAAAATACTTTATCCTGGAACATACGCACATAGTTTGAAAATCCGGAAAGATGCATATTCGCTCCTTTACCAGTCTGTAAGGAAAGAATAAATGCCTTTACCATCGGGAAAAAGCTCATAATTGCAATCATAGCTGATGCAGGGATCAGGAATGCCCATCCTGCCGCTTTTTGTTTTGCAACCAAGGTCATGCCTTTTTTCTTAGGTTCCACCTCAAAACCCCCTTCGCAAATAATATTCGGGGAACTGCCAGGCAGTCCCCCGCATATTTAAAAAACTACATTGTAATCATTCAACAAACAGGAATTACTCACCCATTGTGAACTCTACTTCTGCCTGAGCATCAGCGATAGCCTGATCAACATCAGCACCGTTCATGATGTTCTGAATCTGTGTACCGATTGCATTACGTCCATCATAGTAGTATGGGCTTGTGTTATTTGTAGGTGTCTTTAATGAGAAATCTACAATTTTAGCGAAGATCGGCTGGTTGTTCCAGAATTCCTGTGGCTCCTGGTAAGCTGTTGAATCAGCTGCCGGTGCATATGTACCGATTGCTCCAGTTGTCGGAAGAATGTTCTCATAAAGTTTTACGCTGCCGGCAAATGTGCTCTTTAAGAAGTCAATTGCCAGATCTTTGTTCTTGCAGTTTGATGTAATATACCAGGAAGAACCACCGTTGTTAGAGTAGTTAGTTGCGTTTGGTGTCTCAATTAATTTAGGCATATTTGTGATAGCCCATTTACCAGATGTATCTTTCATACCCATGATTGTAGCTGAGATCCAGTTACCATTGATAACACCTGCAACCTGCCCAGTTGTGATAGAGGATACATAATCATCCCAGTTGTTTACTTCGTAGTAAACGCCTTCTTCTACCATCTTCTGATAAATGCTGATGCACTCTTTTAATGCTGCGTTATCTGTCATAGCCGGTTTTCCGTCTTTATCAAAGAGAGAAGCACCTGCGGACTGAAGCATCTCCATGACCATATCCGGAGAGTCAGCCTGTCCTGATAACATATATTTACCGGTTTTCTCTTTAACGTCTTTAGCGATCTCGATGAATCTGTTCCAATCAATGTCTGTTAAATCATCAATTGTGTATCCAGCCTGCTCAAGATAATCTGTTCTGTATGCGCCGATTACAGCACCATTATCAAACGGAACACCGTAGTTCTTTCCATCTACTGTAGAGTAAGAAAGTTTACCAGCTGCAAACTGTGAAAAATCAATTCCGGAATCTGTTAAATCTGTAAATGCTTCCGGATAAATGGAAACGAATTTCTGATAGGAGTTATCCTGCATCAGAACGATATCCGGTAATGTGCTAAGATCTCCAGACTCAGCTGCTGTGATCAGTTTTGTCTCACAGTCATCGGATAATGTCTCAACTACTTTGAGTTCGAAATCCGGATGATCAGCTTTGTAAATATTTCCAGCTTCCTTGATTGCCGGAATGTTGAATGCTGGATCCCATGTCCAAACTGTTAATGTGTTGCCACCCTCGCTTGCTCCGCCATCAGACTCTGCTGCTGCAGATGTGTCATTGCCATTTGCTGCGTTGCCATTGTCGCTACCGCCGTTGCTGCCACAAGCTGCCATGGAAGCTACCATAGCACCAATGAGCATAAGTGAAATTACTTTCTTTTTCATGTTTTCTCCTCCTCATGAAATTAATTCTGATGCATCAAAATTTCTTTGTACATTTTACTCAAATATCATTTTATCTCCTGCATCAAGATGTACATATTATACTATACCCCTTCCAACTATTGTTCGCATTTTTTTCTACAATATGCGCATATTCAATCATTCACCGTCAACTTGCATATTTTTTCGCATTTTCAACTATCTTTTTTTACTTTTTTCGCATTTATACCGCAATTTCGTTTATTTTTTAACACATTTTCGTCTTTTTCACGAAGATTTTCCCTGCTTTTTTCGACAGTTTGCCCGTATCTGTTCTTTTTCTGGTTTTATTTTCCAAAACATTGCTTTGTTTTGTTTTAAAACAACAGAAAACATCTGTTGTTATGAATCAAATAAAACAAATGTCCCTTTAAGTCAAACTATTATCACATATTTTTATGCAAAGATCTCAAAACAGTAACTTTTCCTTTGATAAAAAAATGCCAGAACACGGCAGAACCGCATCATGGCATATCTTTTGTCTTATTTTATTTTTGTACTACCAGCCTTTTTCGATCAGAATATTAAAATCTGCCAGACGTATCTCAAAATTTTCCGGTGATTTCTTCCACTGGTAAGGAGAAGTTCCCACGATCCGTTTAAAATTACGGTTAAACGTAGAGGTCGTCGTAAATCCCACTTTTACGGCAATCTCCTCCATGGAATATCCTGTCTTGCGGATCATGTCACAGGCTTTCTTTACCCGCACCTGATTCAGATAATCCACCGGTGTCATACCGATATTTTCCTCAAACAGTCTGCGGAAATGGGATTCACTCATATGGCAGACGGATGCGATCTCAGCAATCTTCATCGGCATTGCATAGTGATCCCTGATATGTTCCAGCGCCGGGCGCACCTGATCAAAACCGTTTTTCTGGCGAAGTCCTTCCGGTGCATTGCCTACATTGGAGTTCATTCTGGCGATCATCATCATGAGAGCCAGACCCAGTCCGCGGGTACTCTCCCTGTAAAACTCCTGCTTACAGCTCATCTCGCTCATGATCGCACAGATAATATTTTTCATATTCGGGATATCTTCTTCCCGTCCTAAAAAGGCTTTTCTATTGATATTTTCCAGAATTTTCTGCTGCTGTAAGATATCATCTGCATAAACAACAGCAAAAATCTTCTCCGGATCTACAAACAGATACTCCCAGCAGTTATCTGCCCCGATATCCGGTATGGTATTGTGCGGATAATTTACCGGTATGATACTGATCATTCCGGATTCGTAACGAACCACATCATCTTCCAGACGCATCGTTCCGTGTCCACGACGGCAGACGCCGATCTCCATCAGATTATGAAAATGGAGCAGATCGGATTCCGTCTGATATTTATTCTGCCAGTTCTGATTCTGCAATGCGATCAGAAACTCATTTTGCGGAATATCATAATAACGCAATTCCATTTTGCCCTTTATTTTTTTCATTGTAAATACACCTTCTGTGGGTAAACTCGTTTGATTGCTTCCAGCATACTGCTGTTTAAATCAAGCAGCAGTTTGATTTTTTCTTTGTCCTCATATGTGATCATCGTATAATATGGGATATTATCGTCATAAGAGGTGTAGTCAAATTTTTTCAGTTTTTCTGTACCGCCGTCTTTTCTGTACTTTGCAACAGACTCATGCCAGTTCGGTGCAATCACCTCAAGGTCTTTGAGTGCCAGCGTATGTGCCGTCTTGCGACGACGTTTTCCCCGGATCACATCAATAGTCAGGATTCCATTTTCCATCGCATACTCATACTCTGTATCTGCATTGATGGAGAACACATAATATAATGCCGCAAATAAGAAAGCCGGCATCATAAGTCCTGTGTCAAATATAATTGCAAGAATTACCAGTACCACGGCCAATACGACCATGGTAACTGATAATGGTTTTGCAAAACGCTTTGATTTCCGCTTTACCTGCTGCGTAATCTTATAGTCGTTCATTCAGTCTAAAGTTCCTTTCAGTCAGCATATCCGTTCGGATTCTGGCTCTGCCATCTCCAGGAATCAGCACACATATCCTCAATGCCGTACTGAGCCTCCCAGCCAAGCTCTTTTTTCGCTTTTGCCGGATCACAGTAGCACATAGCGATATCGCCCGGGCGGCGCGGTTTAATGGCATAATTAATCGCATGACCGCATGCTTTCTCAAATGCATGAACTACCTGGAGTACACTGTATCCGTGTCCTGTTCCAAGGTTGTAGATAGATACACCGTCTTTGTCAGCCAGTTTCTCAACTGCTTTTACGTGTCCAACTGCCAGATCTACTACGTGGATGTAATCGCGTACACCTGTTCCATCCGGTGTGTCATAATCATCACCGAATACACCAAGGCACTCTAATTTACCGATGGCAACCTGAGCTACATATGGAAGCAGGTTGTTTGGAATGCCTTTCGGATCTTCGCCGATCATGCCGCTCTTGTGTGCTCCGATCGGGTTGAAGTAACGAAGTAATACAACGTTCCACTCCGGATCAGAAGTATGAATGTCTGTCAGAATCTGCTCTAACATGCTCTTTGTCCAGCCATATGGGTTGGTGCAGGTTCCTTTCGGGCACTCCTCTGTAATCGGGATCATTGCCGGATCACCGTATACTGTTGCGGAAGAGCTGAAGATAATGTTCTTGCAGCCATGGTTACGCATAACGTCTGTCAGCACCAGTGTTCCGCCGATATTATTCTGATAATACTCGATTGGTTTTGCAACGGACTCACCGACTGCTTTCAAACCAGCGAAGTGAATAACTGCATCAAATGTATTTTCATCAAAAATTTTATTCATGGCATCTCTGTCAAGAATATCTGCTTCGTAGAATTTCAGTGTTTTTCCGGTGATCTCCTGTACGCGGTCCAGGGCTTTCACACTGGAATTGTACAAATTATCTACTACAGTTACTTCATAGCCTGCGTTTAACAGTTCCACACATGTATGGCTGCCGATATATCCGGCGCCTCCGGTTACTAAAATATGCATATCTTTACCTCCTAAATTCATGCAAGTCAGATTTCTTCCTTTCACACCACTCTACTTTTATCCATAGGGAGAGTGCGAAACATACGCTTTCTGTTAAAAAGCATGCAAATCCGACCATTTTTGAACAGTTACCATTTTATAAAACTGAAACAAATCTGTCAAATGCTTTTCTTCCTTCTTCGGTGCATTTGTATACACCGGCATCTTCCAGAACTTTTACAAATACTTTTCCGATTTCCTGCTGCAGAATTTCTTCCACATTCTCTTTTGTAAATGTATACCGGTCACGGAAAGAATCTACCCAGTCTGCATGTTTCTCGATGGTCTCATTGGAACGGATGTCCTTGCCTTCCAGAATATACTCAGCCAGTACGTCCATCTCATTTTTCAGACGTGCAGGTAATACTGCCAGTCCCATAACCTCGATCAAACCGATGTTCTCTTTTTTGATGTGATGCAGTTCTGCATGCGGATGATATACGCCAAGCGGGCATTCCTCTGTGGTGATATTGTTACGCAGTGCCAGATCCAGTTCGTATTTGCCGTCACGCATACGTGCGATCGGTGTGATGGTATTATGTGGTTCGCCGTCTGTCTCTGCAAAAATAAATGCTTCCTCATCGGTGTATCCACGCCATGCTTTTAAAATATGATCTGCCAGTTCTACCAGTCTCTCATCGTCGTTGCTTCTGATACGGATGACAGATAACGGCCAGTGTACGATTCCGGCTTCCACATCCTCAAAACCAGGGATTGTGATTGTTTTCTCAAACTCTGCTTTTTCCATGGCAAAGGTATAATGTCCGCCCTGGAAATGATCATGGCTTAAGATAGAACCGCCAACGATCGGCAGGTCTGCGTTGGATCCCAGGAAATAGTGTGGAAACTGTTTTACAAAATCGAACAGTTTACGGAACGTTGCACGTTCAATCTTCATTGGTGTGTGCTCGCCGTTAAATACGATGCAGTGCTCGTTATAATATACATACGGAGAATACTGGAAACCCCAGTTTCCACCGTTGATGGTAATCGGAATGATACGATGATTCTGACGCGCCGGATGATTCAGGCGGCCTGCGTAACCTTCATTTTCCACACAGAGCTGGCATTTCGGGTAAGCAGACTGTTTTGCCATTTTCGCTGCCGCGATGGCTTTTGGGTCTTTCTCCGGTTTACTTAAGTTGATGGTAATATCGATCTCACCATACTCAGACGGCACTTTCCAGCGACGGTCTTTCGCAATACGATCCTTGCGGATGTAGTTGGTTGCCACGCTGAAGTTATAGTAATCATCGGTCGCTTTCTTCGGATCTTCTGCATAATCCTCACGGAATTTTGCAATGACCTGAGCCGGACGCGGAGTCAGACAGTTCATCAGCTTTGTATCAAACAGATCTCTGGATACCACACCGCCGTCTTCTAACACGCCACTCTCCAAAGCCTCATCCAGCAGGTGGTTTAAGGTATCTGCCAGATCAATCTCTGTGCCGACTTCTTCGGCTGTCGGTGCCTCATAATCATCTTTTTTCATTACCTCAAGAATCTGGTTCGTGCTGTAAATCCGCTCCTCCTCCGGGATCAGACCGGACTCCAGTCCGTACTGTACCAGTCTTGCTACATATAAATCAGACATTTCGTATGCTCCTCCTCATGATACATGTTCCAATATCTGCTGTTCCTCAACTCAGATATTTTTATATTTCTCTGCTATTTAACCAGATATTTTTCCATGCAATATTACTTCTGTCTGTTTTTGCAACAATCCAGAATCCTATTGATTCTGAGCCGCTGCATGTTATTACCTTATTACTCTAAAACTCTTCCGCCGTCGCCGATCTCTACTACATAGAAATCTGCCGCATAACCGATTTTTTCCAGATATGCTTTTCCAACGTTCTCGATAAATTTATCGACGCAGTCTGTTTTTACAATACTTACGGTACAACCACCGAAGCCTGCACCTGTCATACGGGAACCGATGACACCTTCCTGCTCCCATGCGTTCTCAACCAGTGTATCAAGCTCGATACCGGTTACTTCGTAATCGTCACGCAGAGATACGTGAGAAGCGTTCATCAGTTTTCCGAACTCTTCCAGATTTCCTGCTTTCAGTGCATCTACTGCTTTTAGGGTACGCTGATTCTCGTAAACGGCATGTTTTGCACGGCGCTGACGTACTTCGCTCTTAATCAGGTCTTTGTTTGACTCAAATTCTTCCTCAGAAAGTTCTCCAAGTGCTTTGATGTCCAGTTTTGTCTGAAGTTCTGCCAGAGCCTCCTCGCACTCTGCACGGCGCTCATTGTATTTGGAATCACCAAGACCACGTTTTTTATTGCTGCATGCAATTACGATTTTTTCATTTGCCAGTTTGATCGGTGCATATGTATAGGAAAGATCACTGGTATCCAGGAAGATCGCCTGATCTTTTTTACCCATTGCAATTGCGAACTGATCCATGATACCGCAGTTAACACCGTTGAAGTTGTTCTCGGAATACTGTCCGAATAATGCGATGTCGATCATGGAAATATCATCGTATCCAAAGAGGTCACGCAAAGCCACACCGGTTACAACCTCTACAGAAGCAGAAGAAGAAAGTCCGGAACCGTTCGGAATATTTCCGAATAACAGCATATCAAAACCGTAATCTACCGGGTAACCTTTCTCAATAAAAGCCCATACAACACCCAGTGGATAGTTGGTCCAGTCCAGAGCTTTATCGTATTTCAGATTGTCAAGGCTTGCCTCGATCACACCAAGACTCTCAAAGTTTGTAGAATAAAAACGGAAGTTACGGTCTTCACGTTTTCTTACAATTGCATAAGTACCGATGGTCAGTGCACATGGAAATACATGTCCGCCATTGTAATCGGTATGCTCACCGATCAGGTTTACTCTGCCCGGTGCAAAATAGCTGCGGATATCGCCTTCACTGCCAAATTTTTCTTTGAACTCTTTTAATAACTGCTCTTTCATCGAACTCCTCCATCTATTTCATTTTTCCTGTTATTACCAGGCAGATACTGCTTCTTCGTTTGCACCGATTTTTGTCTCAGTACACGCAAACTCATTTCTCTGCCGTTGATAGTTTCATTGTACTTTCTTTCTTACGAAATTCCTATATGGAAATGTGTGCAAAATATGTAAAAATGTTGTTTTTTTCTTTTTTCTATGCTAACCTATTTTTATTCTGGAGGTATGAAAAATGAGTGATTTTTACAAGGATTCTTATAAAATACGCAAATATGAACTTTTTTCCCTGTCCGTCTGTAATGTTGGGCATCAAAAATGTGACCGAAATCATCACTGGGGACCTGGAAGCAAAGACCATTACCTGATCCACCACATTTTAACAGGCAAAGGGTACTACCACTGCAACGGGAAACTCTACACTTTAAAAGCCGGTGACTCCTTTTTGATCTATCCAAATCATGAAGTCTGGTACTATGCGGATAAGGAAGACCCCTGGGAATATTCCTGGATCGGGTTCACCGGAAACGATGCCCCCTCCATCCTGAAGGCAACCCGCTTCACCCCGTCTTTTCCGGTGACTTACAACAATATCCACAGCGGGGAGATCAATCAGCGCATGAATCAGATCTACAATGCCCGTGGAAATGACTTTATCAATTCCGTGGAAATGGCAGGCTACCTGTACATGCTTCTTGCTATTTATATGCGTGAGGCAGAAAAAAAGAACAAGCTGAGTCGAAAAGAAAGTTACGTAATCAAAAGCATTGAATATATCTCCTCAAACTATGGTTCCCCCATCACAGTTGATGATATGGCGGCTTATGTAGGTTTGAGTCGAAGCTACCTGTGCCGGGCATTTCAGGCAGTTCTTGGGAAATCACCCAAAGAATATTTAAGCGAATACCGGATCAAGCAGGCATGTTATCTGCTGACACACAACAATATGTCCATGATGGATATTGCTGAATCCGTCGGTTTTGACAATAGTCTGTATTTTTCCCGCGTATTTCATAAACAGATGGGTATGCCACCCACAGAATATGCCCGGAAAAATCGTGCAGACTGAGTTTCCAGCAAAATACGCATAAAAGAGCCGTACAGACTGAACTTGCCAGATTCTGTAATTGTTCACACACTATAAAATTGATGTTTTCTGCATAGTTTGAAATATTTTACTCATAATCTAGTTTGGCAATACTCCTGTATTTTGTAAAAAGACCTTATCTCCTTTAAAGTGGAGAAAAAAGGAGATAACTATGTTCGGAGATCAGATAAAAGCACTTCGACAGGCTGCCAAGCTCAATCAGGTACAGCTTGCCGAAAAATTAAACGTGTCAAAACAAAGCGTCAGTAACTGGGAAAACAATAACATCATGCCATCCATCGACATGTTAAGACGGATCTGTGAAGTTCTCTCCTGTTCTGCCGATTATCTGTTGGAATTGCAGGATGATCAGAAAATTTATATCGAATCCACTGGTCTGACGTTGGAACAGAAAGCGCATATCCAGCAGATTGTGAATGATTTGAAAATTTTGAATGAGCGCCGGTAAAATGTTGCCGGCAACGTGAAAACTTCAGGTTTTGGGAACTTTTAGTTTTGGGACTGTGTAAAAGGGAAGAGGATATTTTTTCTTGCTAGCTAACAATCGCTTCGCAAGAAAAAATATCCTCTTCCCTTTATTTCAGTTACATCACCTAGATTTTATTCACCACAGAATTTAAACGTTGATTTCAGCGGTCATTCCAAGAATTTCTTTGTTTGCATCCAGAACCGGATTTACATGATTTTTCAGGAAGTTATCTACCTGCAGCGGAGCACGTCCCACATACTTGGACGGATCCATATTTGCCTGCAGTTCTTCCAGTGTCAGACCAAAGCTCTCATCTGCTGCGATGAGCTCCAGCAGGTTGTTATCCAGACCATTCTGTTTTACATTTGCACCTGCCTGCATGGAAAGCTGACGGATCTTCTCATGAAGTTCCTGACGGTCTCCGCCTTTCTTTACGGCATCCATCATGATGTTCTCTGTTGCCATGAACGGCAACTCGCTCATCAGATGTTTTGTGATTACTTTGTCATATACAACCAGTCCGTCTACGACGTTCAGGCACAGATCCAGTACGCCATCAATAGCAAGGAATCCTTCTGCTACACTCAGACGTTTGTTTGCAGAATCATCCAGTGTACGCTCAAACCACTGTGTTGCGGATGTGATCGCCGGGTTTAATGCGTCGATCATCACATATCTGGAAATAGAAGCAATACGCTCACTTCTCATCGGATTTCTCTTGTATGCCATTGCGGATGATCCGATCTGATTTTTCTCAAATGGCTCTTCTACTTCTTTCAGATGCTGAAGCAGACGGATATCGTTTGACATTTTATGTGCGCTTGCAGCGATTCCTGCAACGACATTTAATACTCTTGTATCTACTTTTCGGGAATAAGTCTGTCCGGATACCGGATAGCACTCTTTGAATCCCATTTTTGCAGCGATCATCGGATCAATCTTGTCAATGGTCTCCTGATCTCCGTCAAACAACTCTAAGAAACTTGCCTGTGTACCAGTCGTTCCTTTGGAACCAAGTAATTTCAGAGAACCAAGCACATAATCAAGGTCTTCCAGATCCATCAGGAATTCCTGTGTCCACAGTGTGGCACGTTTTCCAACCGTTGTCGGCTGCGCTGGCTGAAAATGTGTAAATGCCAGTGTCGGCAGGTTTTTATAGCGGTCTGCAAATTTTGCAAGCTCTGCGATTACGTTGATCAGTTTTTTACGAACTAATTTCAGAGCCTCAGACATCAGAATGATATCTGTGTTGTCACCAACGTAGCAGGAGGTTGCGCCAAGGTGAATGATACCTTTTGCTTTCGGGCACTGTACACCGTATGCGTATACATGAGACATAACGTCATGACGCACCAGTTTTTCACGCTCTTTTGCGACTTCAAAGTTGATGTCATCTTTGTGTGCTTTCAGCTCGTCGATCTGCTCCTGTGTAATGTCCAAACCAAGCTCTTTCTCAGTCTCAGCAAGGGCGATCCAGAGACGTCTCCAGGTACGGAATTTCATCTCCGGTGAAAAAATATACTGCATTTCTTTGCTTGCATAACGCTCGGAAAGTGGACTTGTATATCTGTCTGTACTCATATTTTTTTCTCCTTTACAAAAGCAAAACTGTAGCAAACGGAACAACGGTCTTCAGTCATTCCAATTTGCTCCAGTTTCTGTATACATGCTTATATTATAATAGTATGTTTTATGCTTCTAATGCAAGTTTTTTTACTCAAAATAACAAACGTCTCAAATTGAAAATGTTTGCTGTTTATCGCTCATACTCGCCACGAATATCTTCAGTTGGCGGAGCTAACGGGTATGTTCCTGTGAAACATCCCTCACAGATCGGCAGACCGCTTACCATCTCTTTCAGGCGCTCGATGCGCAGATAACCAAGGGAATCTGCTCCGATGAGATCACGGATGTCCTCAATGGAACGGTTATAGGCGATCAGCTGCTCTCTGGCAGGAATATCGGTTCCGAAATAACATGGCCATAAGAATGGCGGTGCACTGATGCGCACATGTACTTCTTTTGCACCTGCTTCTTTCAGCATATTTACGATCAGTCCGGATGTGGTTCCACGCACGATGGAATCGTCGATCATAATGATTCGTTTTCCGGCAACTGCCTCTTTTACTACATTTAATTTTACGCGGACACTCTGCTCACGGCTGCTCTGTTTCGGCTTGATGAACGTACGTCCCACGTAGCTGTTTTTGACAAATGCGGTACCATATGGAATACCGGATTCCATTGCATAACCAAGTGCTGCGGCATTTCCGGATTCCGGAACACCGACAACCAGATCTGCTTCTACCGGTGAATCCTGTGCAAGGAATCTGCCGGCTTTGATTCTGGCATCGTAAACGCTGATGCCGTCAAAGTGACTGTCTGCTCTTGCGAAATAAATGTACTCAAAAATACATCTTCCTTCTTTGCACGGATCAATGGCATTTGTCATATCAGAAAAAATTTCTCCCTCACCATTGATCGTAACGACTTCTCCCGGTTTTACATCACGTACGAACTTTGCACCGATAGTCTCAAGAGCACAAGTCTCGGATGTAATAATATAAGAATTATCGCGTTTACCAATACATAATGGCTTAAACCCAAACGGATCACGAGCGCCGATCAGTTTTCGCGGGCTCATGACAACGATGGAATATGCACCTTTCATTTTTGCAGCGGCGCGCTGTACGGCCTCCTCAACGGTGCCGACTTTCAGACGCTCTCTCGCGATATGGTATGCGATAACCTCAGAGTCAATGGTGGTCTGGAAGATCGCACCTGTATACTCCAGATCGTGACGCAGTTCATTGGCATTGATCAGGTTTCCGTTGTGTGCCAGCGCCAGTGTACCTTTGACATAGTTCAGTACCAGCGGCTGCGCATTTTCTCTGGTGGAAGCTCCGGCAGTAGAATAACGCACATGTCCTACGCCGATGTCACCTTTCAGACGCTCCAGATTTTCTGCGTTAAACACCTCATTGACAAGCCCCATATCCTTGAAACTGGATACTTTTCCCTTCGGTCCCTGTGTCTCGCTGACCGCGATACCGCAGCTCTCCTGTCCACGGTGCTGCAGGGCGAACAGTCCATAATAAATGCTAGATGCCACATCATGTCCGTCTAAATCATAGATACCAAAGACACCACACTCCTCATGTAATTCGTCCTGTGCCATGGTCTGTTCCATTTTGTTTTCCAGCATGAATCTTTTCCCTCCAACTTACACAGTTTTATGCTTCGAATTTCTTTCCAGTCAGCACTTCATATGCCTCTTTGTATTTATCCACTGTTTTTTCGATTACTTCATCCGGAAGCAGATAATCGCTGTCCGGGTTTGCTTTTAACCAGTCTCTTACAAACTGTTTATCATAAGATGGCTGTCCTTTGCCTGCCTCGTATCCCTCTAATGGCCAGAAACGGGAGCTGTCCGGTGTCAGCATCTCATCACCAAGGATGACATTTCCGTTCTCATCCAGGCCAAACTCAAATTTTGTATCTGCGATGATGATACCTTTGCTTAATGCGTACTCTGCACATTTTTTGTAAAGTGCAATGGTGTAGTCACGCAGTTTCTCCGCATACTCCTGTCCTTTGCCCGGATAGATTTTCTCCAGATTGATGACTGTCTGCTCAAAGCTTACGTTCTCATCATGATCACCGATCTCAGCTTTTGTGGATGGTGTGTAGATCGGCTCAGGAAGTTTCTCGGACTCTTTTAATCCTTCCGGAAGCTTGATGCCGCAGACAGTACCGTTCTCGCAGTAGCTTGCCCAGCCGCTTCCTGTAATATATCCACGTACAATACATTCTACCGGAAGCATCTCAAGTTTCTTACATTTCATGCTGTTTCCATCAAATCTCTCATTCTGGAAAAACTCCGGCATATCTTTTACATCAGTAGAAATCATATGGTTCGGTAAAATATCTTTTGTAAAATCGAACCAGAACTCTGACATTTTTGTCAGAATAGTACCTTTTTTCTCAACTTTATTTTTTAAAATTACATCAAAAGCAGAAATTCTGTCTGTGGCGGTAATGATCAGGCTGTCACCAATATCATAAACCTCACGTACTTTTCCTTCTTTCACCGGTTTGAATGTCTGAATACTCATAGCGATTGATTCCCCTTTTCTCTGTATTGTACTTATTTAGTTTCTGTATGTCCTGCAAAACATTTTATCCATAAATAGATTTTCCAAATAAAACGGAACACATTTATAAATAAAACTTTCGCAATGTAATTTAAGTATAATACATTCGAAAAACATTCGTCAATCGACAATGACCGCAGATTGGAAAAGTGAGTGTAGAAAATCCGGCTCTATTTATAAGTATTTTTGTATATTTTTTCTTACTAATTAGTTATACTTATATATAGTTTTCGCTCTGCTTCTATGTACTACTCTCTTACACTGCGTTGATAGATGATTGCTGCAAATATAGCTGTCAATGCTTCTGCCACCCAGAAAGCATGCCATACACCAGCTGCTCCCCAGAACCGGCTGAAAATAAATGCCAGCGGAATGATCAGCACCACATATCTGGATAACGAAATCAACAAGGACGGTACGCCTTTTCCCAGTCCTTCCAACGCACCGCATCCAGTAACAGATACTGCGGAAACCACAAATCCAAAGCAGATAATGTGTAATGCCGTGATACCCACCTGAACAGTCTCCGGATTTTCCGCAAATGCTCCCATTAGTTTTCCCGGGATTGTCAGGCACAGAATCATACCAACTGCCATAATGCAGACGTTCATGATCAGTGTCAGTCGATAAAGCTGATTCACACGCTTATGCTCTCCGGCTCCGTAATTGTAGCCAATCAGCGGACGCATACCCTGAATGATTCCGTTCGCCGGCATGTACAAAAAGGTCTGCAGTTTATAATAAATACCAAGCACCAGCACATAGGTCTGGGAAAATGCTGCCAAAATCGCATTTAATGCCGTGGTCAGCACGGAAGTCAGCGCCATATTTAAAATAGCAGGCACACCAATGCCGTATAACTGTGCCACAACCGGTTTTGTCAGATGCATATATTCCCGACGGAATGCGACTCTCTTTGGTTTTTTCACATACACAATCAGATAAATCACCACTGGCACACACTGTCCTACTCCGGTTGCCAGCGCTGCTCCCGCAATACCAAGTTGCGGGAACGGTCCGATGCCAAAAATGATCATCGGATCCAGTAAAATATTCAATCCACAGCCGATCAGCAGACATACCATGGTAATATTCATATTTCCGATCGCCTGATACATTTTTTCCAAGGTCAGATTTACCGTGATAATAATGGAAAACGAAAATGCGATGGTCGCGTAACGCACACCAAGCGCAATCACATTCGCGTCTGTGGTAAATAATTTCAAAAAGTATGGAATTCCAACGATGCACACAATCATCATAATAATTCCATGAATGA
Source organism: Eubacterium ramulus (assembly GCF_003122485.1). Taxonomy (GTDB): domain Bacteria; phylum Bacillota; class Clostridia; order Lachnospirales; family Lachnospiraceae; genus Eubacterium_I; species Eubacterium_I ramulus_A. Next base: position 4,327 of record NZ_JRFU01000095.1, on the reverse strand, counting down.
CCGACAGCACCATACCCTGTGTCAGTGCCTCGTCTGCTTTGTCCCTTCTTCCTGCACCAAGATGCTGGGCGATCATGGCATTGATTCCGACACCAAAACCAATGGCTACTGCATTGATAAAGTTCTGGATTGGAAACACCAGTGAAAGTGCCGTCATAGCATTCTCACTGATCTTTGCCACAAAATAACTGTCTACAATGTTGTAAAGCGAATTTACCGCCATGGAGATGACCATCGGAAGGGACATCGATAGCAACAGCGGAAAAATCGGTTTTTCCTTCATAAATGTCTCGTTCAATTACTTATACTCCTCCTATCACAAAGCTGGTATTGCCTTGTTACTTATATTTATTCATATCTGTTCAAGAATGCTCCGGCATTCTTGAACTTATCTGTCTGAACCGTACCCATTTAAATCAATAATTTCTTTTCAAGTAAATATACATAGAAAAAGCCACACAACAATTAGAATAACTGTTGTGTGGCGAAAAAAGCTCACTTTACCAGTGATACTTCCTGATTCAATTCTTACATACGTTATATTTGAATCAGAAAGGGAAGAAAATCCACATCTTATTTCTTAGTTAATAAACTGTGACCGGTCATCTCCTGAGGCTGAGTCAAGCCCATCAGCTCGATCAGTGTCGGAGCGATATCTGCCAGACATCCACCCTCTGCCAGTCCGTAAGACGGATCTGCATTTACCAGAATAAACGGTACCGGGTTAGTTGTATGGGCAGTATGTGGGTTGCCGGTTGTATAATCGATCATCTGCTCTGCATTTCCGTGGTCAGCACAGATAAACAGGATTCCGTCTACGTCTTTGACAGCCTGTACAGCATCGCCTACCAGGCTGTCCACACGCTCTACAGCTGCAACCGCTGCCGGGATCACACCGGTATGACCTACCATATCCGGGTTCGCGAAGTTGATGATGATCACATCGTATTTGTCGGATTTGATTGCTTCTACCAGATCCATACCTACTTCCGGAGCACTCATTTCCGGTTTCAGATCATAAGTTGCAACATCTTTCGGAGATGCAACTAACAGACGTGCCTCATCTACGTTCGGCTCCTCTACGCCACCGTTGAAGAAGAAAGTAACGTGTGCGTATTTTTCTGTCTCTGCCAGACGGAGCTGTTTTTTGCCCTGTGCAGCAAGGAACTCACCGAATGTATTTTTGATGGATTCTTTCTCGAATGCAATAATCTTGTTCGGGATTGTCTCATCGTAATCTTTGAAGCATACATAGGTCAGCGGAATGAACGGACGCTCAAATCCGGTAAATGCATCGTCACAGAATGCTCTGGTGATCTCGCGTGCACGGTCCGGACGGAAGTTGAAGAAAATAACGGAATCATTCTCTTTTACAACAGAAACCGGTTTTCCTGCTTCATCTGTGATAACCGTCGGAAGTACAAACTCATCTGTTACGCCGTCTGCATAAGAAGCTTCCATTGCTTTTACTGCATCAGTTGCCTGTACACCTGTTCCGGATACTAAAGAATCGTATGCTTTCTGGATACGATCCCAGTTGTTATCACGATCCATTGCATAGTAACGACCGGAAATAGACGCGATCTTACCTACGCCGATTTCCTGCATTTTTGCTTCCAGCTGCTCGATATAATCTTTTCCGGAAGCTGGCGGTGTATCACGACCGTCTAAAAATGCATGTACATATACGTTTGTCAGACCATGTTTTTTTGCCATCTCAAGAAGACCGTACAGATGTGTGATGTGACTGTGTACGCCACCATCGGATAACAGTCCCCACAGATGCAGGTCAGAATTGTTTTTCTTGCAGTTTTCAATCGCTGTCAGCAATCCTTTGTTTTCAAAGAAATCGCCATCTTCGATTGCTTTTGTGATTCTGGTCAGATCCTGATAAATGATACGGCCTGCGCCGATGTTCATATGTCCAACCTCAGAATTTCCCATCTGACCATCCGGCAGACCAACTGCCAGACCAGATGCGGCACCTTTTACAAACGGATAGTCTTTCATCAGGCTGTCCATTACCGGAGTTTTTGCCATTGCGATAGCATTTCCTTCCGGATTGTCATTTAAGCCATATCCATCTAAAACCATTAATACGACTGGTCTTTTACTCATGTTTTCCTCCAAAATATCTGTATCGTTGTCCCCGTCAAAAAGTCATTTTCAAAACTTCTTCATATGAGCAGAAACACCAATTTAGTTTGAGATAAATTCAGAGCCAAACGGACTTGCGGATGGCTCTGAATTGTTAAAGCATTGTTAATGTTTTTTATTTATTGTAGTTAACGATTTTGCCGAAGTCAGCTTTCAGAGAAGCGCCGCCTACCAGACCACCATCGATGTCCGGTTTTGCAAATAACTCTGCTGCGTTTCCTGCGTTTACAGATCCGCCATACTGGATGCGGATTGCTTCTGCAGTAGCCTCATCATAAACTTCAGCGATGCATGCACGGATCGCGCCGCATACTTCCTCTGCCTGATCAGAAGTAGCTGTCTCACCTGTTCCGATTGCCCAGATTGGCTCGTAAGCGATTACTGCTGTTTTTGCCTGATCTGCAGTTACGTTCTGGAATGCAATCTTGATCTGCATACGGATCCAGTCAAGGTAGATACCCTGTTTTCTCTGTGTCAGAGTCTCGCCACAGCAGATGATCGGTGTAATGCCATGCTCGAAAGCTTTCAGAACTTTTTTGTTTACAGTCTCATCTGTCTCTGCAAAATACTCACGTCTCTCAGAATGTCCAAGGACAACATATTTTACACCAGCATCTACTAACATGTTCGGGGAAATCTCGCCTGTGTAAGCTCCGCTCTCCTCAAAATACATGTTCTCAGCACCGATGCAGATATTGCTGCCTTTTGCAGCTTCCATAGCCGGGATGATGTCGATTGCCGGTACACAGAATACTACATCAACATCCTCGTTAGCTACTAACGGTTTTAACTCGTTCACCAGAGCAACTGCCTCGCTCGGTGTTTTATTCATTTTCCAGTTACCTGCAATAATTTTCTTTCTAGCCATTTTATCTTTTCTCCTTACATCCATTTCAATACATATTTTTCTGATTTGTATATAATTTTCCAAAAATTTCAGATATGGAATCAGTGCAAGGCAGATGAGACGCAGGCGTACACAAAAAAGTACGTCAAGTCTCATCTAACGAAGCAATTATTTCATATATGGGATTTTTATTTGTCGTTTGCTGCTGCTACGCCTGGTAACTCTTTTCCTTCAAGGAATTCCAGAGAAGCTCCACCACCAGTAGAAATATGAGTCATCTTGTCACCAAATCCAAGCTGGTTTACAGCTGCTGCGGAATCACCACCACCGATGATTGTTGTAGCGTCTGTCTCTGCAAGGGATTTTGCAACTGCGATGGTACCTTTTGCAAGGATCGGGTTCTCGAATACACCCATCGGTCCGTTCCATACAACTGTTTTTGCGGATTTTACTGCATCTGCATATAACTCAGCTGTCTTTGTTCCGATATCAAGACCTTCTTTGTCTGCCGGAATTGCATCAGACGGAACTACTTCTACTTCGATTTCTGCATCGATTGGATCCGGGAAACCTGCTGCGATGGTTGTATCAACCGGAAGAAGTAATTTCTTGCCAAGTTTCTCAGCTTTTTCCATCATTTCTTTGCAGTAATCGATCTTTGTATCATCTACTAAGGATTTTCCTACTTCATATCCTTTTGCTTTCAGGAATGTGAATGCCATACCACCACCGATGATCAGAGTATCGCATTTTTCAAGCAGGTTGGAGATTACATTTAATTTATCTGCTACTTTTGCACCGCCAAGGATTGCTACGAACGGTCTCTCCGGATTGTTTACTGCGTTTCCAAGGAAATCAATCTCTTTCTGCATTAAGTAACCAACAACAGCTGTGTCAACCAGACCTGCAACGCCTACGTTGGAGCAATGTGCTCTGTGAGCAGTACCAAATGCATCGTTTACGAATACATCACAGATGGACGCAAGATCTTTGGAGAAAGCCTCTCCGTTCTTTGTCTCTTCCGGTCTGAAACGTGTATTCTCAAGAAGGATCACATCACCGTCTTTCATAGCTTCTACAGCAGCTTTTGCGTTCGGTCCTACAACTTCCGGATCAGCTGCAAATTTTACTTCCTGTCCTAACAGCTCGGATAAACGTGCTGCAACCGGTGCAAGAGTTTTTGTCTTTTTATCTTCTTCAGTTTTTACTTTACCAAGGTGGGAGCAAAGAATTACTTTGCCGCCGTCAGCGATCAGTTTTTTGATGGTCGGAAGAGCTGCTACAAGACGGTTCTCGTCTGTGATCTTGCCATCTTTTAACGGT
>NZ_JRFU01000094.1 GCF_003122485.1 Eubacterium ramulus | reverse complement strand
TGATACTAGCTTGTTTCTCACCACCTATAGAGGTGGGAGTCATCTCCCATCTGATATACAAAAGAAGGGCAGTGATATCGATTGATATCCATGCCCCGCCCTCCTTTGTCTGATCTTTGCTTTTTTCAATTTACTCTTCTACTGCGTCTTCAGCTTTTTCAATCTGTGCGATTGCAGAGCGCTGCATCGGAATACGGCAGTTTTTGTTGTTGCCGAACTCTACGATAACGGTATCTTCATTGATATCGATCAGTGTACCATAAAAGCCGCTGCTTGTAAGAACAGTATCGCCGACTGCCATTTTAGACATCATCTCATTTCTTCTTGCCTGCTCTTTTTTCTGCGGTCTCAGCATAAATACAAATACGAATACAAGTAAAACAACAATCCAGATGATTGTTCCCATCATACCCATTCCTGTACTGGATGATAATACGTTCATTTGATTTCCTCCTATTTTTCAATACTATTAAATATTCTACACAAAATGTAGCTTTTCTTCAAGCCATTTCGCATATTTTTTATTTTTTTCAGTTCACTCATCATATATATTCCGTTAATAATCATACTCGCATGAGGAATTAATGGGATATATAGTGATGAAGGGAGCGCCATTTTATGAGCAAAAATAGTAGTGTAACTACAGAGAAGCCCAGTACGGGCGTTTTGCGAATGGCGCGGGTGAACTTTTTCTTACTCCCCATGTTCCATGCGGTACAGTTTCTCAGCTTTATAATTCTGATAATTTCCTGCATCAATGGCATCACGGATTTCTTCCATCATTGTGTTATAGAAATACAGATTATGCAGTACACACAGACGCATACCAAGCATTTCTTTTGCTTTCAATAAATGACGAATGTAAGCTCTGCTGTATGTACGGCAGGCCGGACACTGACATCCCTCTTCGATTGGGCGCATATCACGCTCAAACTTCTGGTTAAACAGGTTCAGTTTTCCAAAATTGGTGTAAACATGTCCATGACGTCCGTTTCGGCTCGGATATACACAGTCAAAGAAGTCTACCCCGCGGTCTACTGCTTCCAAAATATTTGCCGGAGTACCAACGCCCATCAGGTAAGTTGGTTTGTCTTCCGGAAGATGCGGAACTGTCACATCCAGAATGTGATACATCTCCTCATGGCTCTCACCAACGGCAAGTCCACCCACTGCGTAACCGTCCAGATCCATCTCGCTGATGCGTTTTGCATGGTCAATACGGATATCATCATAAATAGCTCCCTGATTGATACCAAAAAGCATCTGATTTTTATTAATCGTATCTTCCAGACTGTTCAGACGCTGCATTTCTTTTTTACAGCGTTCCAGCCAGCGTGTGGTACGGTCTACCGATGGCTGTACATAACTTCTGTCTGCCAGTGCAGGTGGACACTCATCAAATGCCATGGCAATGGTAGATCCCAGATTCGACTGAATCTGCATACTTTCTTCCGGTCCCATGAAAATTTTACGTCCATCTACATGAGAGTGGAAATGTACGCCTTCCTCTTTGATCTTTCTCAGTCCTGCCAGGGAAAATACCTGGAATCCGCCGGAATCCGTCAGAATCGGTTTGTCCCATACCATAAATCTATGCAGACCGCCAAGGTCTTTGATCAGTTTGTCACCCGGACGGACATGCAGATGGTATGTGTTGGATAACTGCACCTGTGTCTTGATCTGCTGCAGATCATCTGTGGATACCGCACCTTTGATCGCTGCTGCGGTTCCGACATTCATAAATACCGGTGTCTGGATGGTTCCATGCACCGTTGTCACTTCGGCACGCTTCGCGCGTCCATCTTTTTTTAATAATTTATACATAAAAAGTTCCTTTCCTTTTTCATTGCGCTGTTTATAACTTTATCATATAATAAGGTAAGTGTCAAAAATAATAAACATTGTTTTTTTATACCAGAGGAGGAAACATTATGGCTGGTTCAAATACAGGAACTATTTTTCAGATTACCACATGGGGAGAATCCCATGGAAAAGGGGTCGGCGTCGTAGTAGACGGCTGCCCAAGCGGACTTCCACTGTCCGAAGAAGACATTCAGATTTATCTTAACCGTCGAAAACCGGGACAATCCAAATACACCACCCCGCGTACCGAAGCAGACCGGGTGGAGATTCTCTCCGGTGTTTTTGAAGGACGCACCACAGGCACTCCGATCTCCATGATCGTACGAAATGAAAATCAGCATTCCAAGGATTACAGTGACATTGCCCGCTGCTATCGTCCGGGACACGCCGATTACTGCTTTGATGCAAAATACGGTTTCCGTGATTACCGTGGCGGTGGACGTTCTTCTGCCCGTGAAACCATCGGACGTGTTGCTGCAGGCGCCATTGCCGCAAAACTGTTAAAAGAAATGGGCATCTCCATTCTTACTTATACAAAAGCCATCGGTCCGGTCTCCATTGATCCAAACCGCTTTGATGCTGCACAGATCAGGCAAAATCCGGTTGCCATGCCGGATGCTCAAGCTGCAAAAGATGCTCAGGTCTTTCTGGATCAATGCATCGAAGCACAGGATTCTTCCGGCGGCATTATCGAATGTGTAATTAATGGTGTTCCTGCCGGTATCGGCGATCCGGTATTTGACAAACTGGATGCAAGTCTGGCAAAAGCCATTTTTTCCATCGGTGCAGTAAAAGGTTTTGAAATCGGGGATGGCTTTGCTGCCGCTACTGCCCGTGGTTCCGAAAATAATGATTCCTTTGTGCCACAGGAAAATGGTCCTCTGACCAAAGCAACCAATCATGCCGGTGGTATCTTAGGCGGTATCAGCGATGGTTCTCCGATTGTGTTCCGCGCCGCTGTAAAGCCAACACCATCCATTGCACAGTTGCAACATACGGCAAATGCAGACGGCGAAGCTGTCGATATCAGCATCCGCGGACGCCACGATCCGGTGGTTGTGCCAAGAGCTGTTGTTGTTGTGGAAGCCATGGCTGCTATCACTATTTTGGATCTGATGCTTCGAAATACAACTGCAAAACTTGATAATCTGAAAAAAATTTACGAATAAAATCCTATTGATTTGTTCTTCAAGTCGAATGCACGTGAGACTTGGTGCGTGATTCTGGTCAGCGCAAGCTGACATCTTCTTTTCAGAATCACTGCAC
>NZ_JRFU01000093.1 GCF_003122485.1 Eubacterium ramulus | reverse complement strand
CGCTGACCAGAATCACGCACCAAGTCTCACGTGCGTTCGACTTGAACTTCTACCTGGCATACGTCGCCTTATAAATCTCCTGACAATCCTCAAAGGTCGGCGCCTTCCGTGTATTTCCCGGACTTCCGCTATCCAGCGCATCCTGCGCCATCTTCGGAATCGCCGCATAGAACTCCTCTCGCGGAATTCCATACTTCTCTAACGTCGGCACTTCACACACCTCACAAATATGCTCGATCGCTTTTAGGAACTGCTCTGCTGCCGCGATATCGCCCATTTGAGCATCTGCCACACCAATTGCCCTTGCAAGGTCTGCAAACCGCTCATACGTCCCTTCTAATGCGAAGGAAAAGCATGCCTTCAGCACCATGGCATTGGAAATACCATGCGCCACATGAAACAGTGCTCCGATTGGGCGGCTCAGTCCATGCACCAGTGTCACACTGGAATTGTTGATGCAGATTCCTGCCTCTAATGCCGCCAGTGCCATCTGATGTCTGGCTTCTCGATTTTTTCCATCACGATAAGCAATCGGCAAACATCTCCGATTTCACCACATGCGGTCCCGTCACCAGCAGCGCCTTTTTCCCGCATTGTTTCAGATATCCGACCGCCTCAGAGAGGCAGTCCCTTCCGGTAAAAATATGTTCCGGGGTCAGATAGTGAGCCATGAATCCACCTCCGTTAATACTTCATCTACTTTTACCATTTCCTCACGCAGCTGCTCCTCGGTAATGATCAACGCCGGGTTGACAAAAATCATATTTTCGTGGGAATAGGTCATAAATTTCTTTGCCTTTAACATACCGATGATCTTGCCCATGGTTCCTTCCGGATCTTTGCCATATGGTACTAACGGTTCTTTTGTTTCTCTGTCTTTGACAAGCTCAATGGATGAGAAAAGACCGATGTAACGAACATCACCGATACACGGATGTTTCTCTTTTTCTTCCTGTATACATACGGGCGATTTTTATCGCATTTTCATTGGCATCCGCACCGGCATTTGTGAAAAATACTTTGCCGAAATTATCCGGAAGCCGATCAATGATTATTTTTCCAAGAGTTGCTCTGCTTTCTGCCGCATAAGCCGGTCCCACAAAACAGAATTTATCTACCTGTGCCTTGATGGCATCTCCGATTGCTTTATTTCCAAATCCCACATTCAGGTTTACAAGCTGAGAGGACGTATTGGGTTTAAAAAAGGAGCCCGCACCATATTCGGTGTTGGCTCCTTTGCGCTACCTTTATGTCTTTTGGTTAACGCCATTTTAATTTGTTTTTTCGGTGGATACAAGGATTCTAAGCCTAAGTTTTTCTGTGCTTAAGCACACACAATGCAAAGATAGTTTTTTATATTCATTCTGCAAACTGCGTGCCATATGACATTTCCATAATCATTCTGCACATCTCAACCGTCTTATCTTTTCTTCCTGCTTCTTCTCACCCTGAACTTCGGGCATTCCACCACCTGACAGCGAAAACTCTGCTTGCAATCCTGTCTGCAATCCTGACACATTTCATTGTACTGGATTTCCTGCGCCTCGTTCAGCATAAAATCTGCTTCGCCCATGGGCATACCATAGATCAGCTCCGACAGATCTAACTGTTCATATGTCTCCGCATTTTCTCCATTTGAAAATGCTTCTTCCGTCAGCAGATTACTCTTGCTCATCGCCTGCTGCCTCTGTCGCAGTCTCTGCTTCGATACCTTTGGCATCCTCTGCAACTTCTTCACCTTCTAAAGTCTCATCTTCTTTGACTTTGGTGATACTTGCTACTTTCACATCATCTTCCATGTTGATCAGTTTCACGCCTGATGTGACACGACCAAGGATAGAAATATCACTGACTTTCATACGGATGATAATGCCCTCAGTGTTGATGATCATGATCTCGTTATCATCATTTACAGCCTTCACGCCAACCAGATTTCCGGTCTTCTCTGTGATCTTGTAGCATTTTACACCTTTACCGCCACGGTTCTGAGCAGTAAATTCATCAATGGAAGTACGTTTTCCAAGTCCACGCTCAGATACGATCAGCAGATGCTCACCCTGAGTGTTGAGCTGCATGCCGACTACTTCATCACCGTCTGTCAGACTCATACCGATAACCCCCATGGATACACGACCGGTGCTTCTTACATCAGTCTCATGGAAACGGATACACTGACCGTATTTTGTCACAAGGAAAATATCCTGTGAATCATCGGTAAATTTAACCTCGATCAGTTCATCATCTTCTCGTAACGTAATCGCTGCCAGACCTGTCTTTCTGACATTTGCATAATCGGTGATTGATGTTTTCTTAACAATACCGTTCTTGGTTGCCATAAACAGATACCAGCCCTCTTTGTACTCCTTGATCGGAATAACAGCTGTGATCTTCTCACCCGGTGCCAGCTGCAACAGGTTGATAATAGCAGTTCCGCGGGCCGTTCTGCTTGCCTCCGGAATCTCGTAAGCCTTCATACGGTATACTTTTCCGGTATTGGTAAAGAACATCAGATAATGGTGGGAAGTTGTCATAAACAGCTCCTCAATATAATCATCATCGATGGTCTCCATACCTTTGATACCACGACCGCCACGATGCTGTGCACGGAAATTATCAGCGCTCATACGTTTGATATAGCCAAGTTTTGTCATTGCAATGACAGTATTTGTCACTGGAATCAGGTCTTCCATGGAAATATCGTACTCATCGTATCCGATGGATGTACGTCTGTCATCGCCATATTTAGCACTGATCACCATGATTTCTTCTTTGATAACACCAAGCAGTTTTTTCTCATCTGCCAGGATTGCTTTCAACTCAGCGATACGTGCCATCAGCTCTTTGTACTCAGCTTCCAGCTTCTCGCGTTCCAGACCGGTCAGAGATCTCAGTCGCATATCTACGATTGCCTGAGACTGTGCATCGGTCAGACCAAAACGCTCCATTAATCTTGTTTTTGCTTCCTGTGTCGTACGGCTGCCACGGATGATGGAGATTACTTCATCAATGTTATCCAGCGCGATCAGTAAGCCCTGTAAAATATGGGCACGTTCTTCTGCTTTGTTTAATTCAAATTTTGTACGTCTTGTTACAACGTCTTCCTGATGTTTCAGGTAATATTTCAGCATATCAAGCAGGTTTAATACCTTCGGCTCATTATTGACCAGAGCCAGCATGATAACACCAAATGTATCCTGAAGCTGTGTATGTTTAAATAACTGATTTAAGATAACGTTCGGGTTTACGTCTTTTCTCAACTCGATACATACACGCATACCCTGACGGTCAGACTCATCACGGAGATCTGTGATACCGTCCACACGTTTATCTTTTACCAATTCAGCAATTTTCTCAATGAGACGGGCTTTATTTACCATGTATGGAAGTTCTGTAACAACGATACGGTTTTTGCCATTTGGCATCGGCTCGATATCTGTCACGGCACGCACACGAATCTTGCCACGTCCGGTACGATATGCTTCCTCAATACCTGCGGTACCAAGAATCATGCCTCCGGTCGGGAAATCCGGACCTTTGACAACATCCAAAATTTCCTCAATGGTTGTGTCTCTGTCTTCTTCTACACGGTTATCAATGATTTTTACAACAGCACCGATGACTTCACGCAGGTTGTGTGGCGGAATGTTTGTCGCCATACCTACGGCGATACCTGTGGTTCCGTTTACCAGAAGGTTCGGGTATCTGGAAGGAAGCACTACCGGCTCTTTCTCTGTCTCATCGAAGTTTGGCTGAAAATCAACGGTATTTTTGTTGATGTCAGCCAGCATTTCCATGGAAATCCGGCTCAGACGCGCCTCAGTGTAACGCATGGCGGCTGCTCCGTCACCATCTACAGAACCAAAGTTTCCGTGACCATCCACCAGTGGATAACGTGTAGACCATTCCTGTGCCATGTTTACCAGAGCACCATAGATAGAGCTGTCTCCGTGTGGATGATATTTACCCATTGTATCACCGACAATACGCGCACATTTACGATGCGGTTTGTCCGGTCCGTTGTTCAATTCGATCATGGAGTAGAGAACACGGCGCTGTACCGGTTTTAATCCATCTCTGACATCCGGAAGAGCTCTGGATGCGATTACGCTCATGGCATAATCGATGTAGGATTTCTCCATGGTTTTCTTCAGGTCCACGTCGTGGATCTGATCAAATATCTTGTCGTCCATTTATATTCCTCTCTTTGCTGCGGGAAAATGTGTTTTATTTTTTACGAAACTGTTGTGAAAAACCACACGCAGACACGGACGATTTTCTATCTTCGTTGCGCCGCTTATTTCCGCCTCCTTCCGCGAACTCGCTTGCAAGATCAGCAAGCTCAAACACACTCACGGAGGCGGGCTATGCTCACTCCGATAACGAAAATCGCCCTACCGTCTCACTTTGTGGTTTTTCACTTCCAGTTTCTGTATAAATTTCAATATTCTATTTTTCCCTTACTACGTTTCGTCTGTCACTACATCATGTATAATGTATAGCAAATCAGACATTACAATGTCTGATTCATCCATTCGCAATCCACTTCGCTTCTTGCTCATAGATGTTACGTTCGTCAAATACATACCTTCTTTTATGCCAGCATAACGCATGTATGTATTTTCCTCACTTGCTATACATCTAAGTTCTCTACGTATTTCGCATTGGCTTCGATGAAGTCACGACGCGGCTCTACTTTGTCTCCCATCAGGGTTGTGAATGTAAGGTCAATCTCTGCAGTTGCAGCTTCGTCCATGGTGACACGGCGCAGGATTCGTTTTTCCGGATCCATGGTTGTCTCCCAGAGCTGTTCTGCATCCATCTCGCCCAGTCCTTTGTATCGCTGGATCTTGTTGCTGGAGTCACGTCCTACTTCTGCCAGAATGGCATTTAACTGCTCATCACTGTATGCGTACCATACTTTTTTGTTTTTCTCCAGTTTGTACAGTGGCGGCTGTGCCAGATATACATAACCCTGTTTGATCAGTTCCGGCATGAAACGATACAGGAAGGTCAGCAGTAAGGTACTGATATGAGCACCATCCACATCGGCATCGGTCATAATGATGATCTTGTGATAACGCAGTTTTGTAATATCAAAATCCTCATGGATACCGGTTCCGAAAGCAGTGATCATGGCTTTGATCTCGGCATTTCCATAAATCTTATCCAGTCTTGCTTTCTCTACGTTCAGGATTTTTCCACGCAGCGGAAGAATTGCCTGTGTTGCACGGCTTCTTGCTGTCTTTGCGGAACCACCGGCGGAATCACCCTCTACAATGTAAATCTCGCAGTTTTTCGGATCTTTATCGGAGCAGTCTGCCAGTTTTCCCGGAAGAGACATTCCCTCCAGAGCGGTTTTTCTTCTGGTCAGATCACGGGCTTTACGGGCTGCCTCACGGGCACGCTGTGCCAGCAGGGATTTCTCGCAGATTGTCTTTGCAACCGTCGGATTCTGCTCTAAGAAATAAGTAAGTTGCTCACTTACCACGCTGTCTACCGCACCGCGGGCTTCGCTGTTTCCAAGTTTCTGTTTTGTCTGTCCCTCAAACTGAGGCTCAGAGATTTTAACACTGATGATAGCGGTCAGACCCTCACGGATATCCTCGCCGGAAAGTGCTGCTTCGTTTTCTTTCACCAGTTTGTTTGCCTTTGCATAAGAGTTAAATGTCTTTGTCAGGGCATTTCTGAATCCGGCAAGATGCGTACCACCTTCCGGAGTCGTGATATTGTTTACAAAACTGAAGGTTGATTCGTTGTAGGAGTCATTGTGCTGCATTGCAACCTCTACATAGACACCGTCACGCTCTCCCTCACAGTAAATAACGTTTTCATACAGAGCTTCTTTGCTCTTGTTCAGATACTGAACAAACTCTTTGATACCGCCTTCGTAATGGAAGGTTTCTGTGCGCTCCTGTCCCGGTCTCTTGTCTGTCAGAACGATGCGCAGGTTTTTGGTCAGGAATGCCATTTCACGCAGACGCTGACGCAGTACATCATAGTCATATACAGTATCCTCAAAAATGCTTCCATCCGGAGAGAACGTTACTTTTGTACCAGTCTGCTCTGCCGGGCAGTCACCAACGATTTTCAGCGGATACATGGTTTTTCCACGCTCATAACGCTGCTGATAAATGTGTCCGTCTCTGCATACCTGAACTTCCAGCCAGTTCGAAAGGGCGTTTACTACGGAAGCACCTACACCGTGCAGTCCGCCGGATACCTTGTACCCTCCACCGCCAAATTTTCCGCCTGCATGCAGAATGGTAAATACAACCTCTACCGCCGGTTTTCCAGCTTTGTGGTTGATGTCTACCGGAATTCCACGGCCGTTATCGGTAACGGTAATGGTATCACCTTCATTGATCACTACATTTATCTCCGAGCAAAATCCTGCAAGTGCCTCATCCACTGCGTTATCCACAATCTCGTATACAAGATGGTGAAGTCCGCGGGAAGAAGTACTTCCGATATACATACCCGGTCTTTTTCGTACTGCTTCGAGACCTTCCAAAATCTGAATCTGATCTCCACCGTATTCTGTACTCATTCCTGTCCTCCTACTGTTCTGCTATCGTGCCTTCCCTGACGAAAAACACTTTATTTATGTGAAATCTATTTTTAACAAATTCATCCAGACCCGTACATGTGATGATGGTCTGAATATCATGGATGCTGTTCAGCAGATAATTCTGCCGGTTGCTGTCAAGTTCTGACAACACATCATCCAGAAGTAATACCGGCGTATCGTGGATCAGCTGTTTTACCAGCTCGATCTCCGCCAGTTTTAACGAAAGTGCAGATGTCCTCTGCTGCCCCTGGGAACCGTATTTGCGGATGTCCGTCTCATTGATCAGGAAGGAAATATCATCCCTGTGCGGTCCGTAAGACGTCATTCCCATTTTCAGATCCTTCATGCGGGATTCCTCCATGCGCGCCGCCAGCTCCTCTGCCGTGGCAGACGGTTCATACACAAGTTGCAGCGTTTCCTTATTTCCGGAAATATTCTGATGGATTCCCCGAACCATTTTATTCAGTTCCTGCAAAAACGCCTGTCGGCGCTGAATGATCTTCGTTCCATAGAGCACCAGCTGCTCATCCCACACCGGAAGCGTTGCCTCCAGATCCGGCCGGAAATGGATGTCCTTCAGCAGTTTGTTACGCTGCTGCAAAATCTTGTGATATTTCGTCAGATTGTGCAGGTAAATGCTGTCTAACTGACTTAATTCCATATCCATGAATCTGCGGCGCCCCGCCGGTCCGTCTTTGATAATATTCAAATCTTCCGGAGAAAAAACAACCAGATTCAGGATTCCAAACAGTTCTCCGGCTTTCCGGATCGGAATGCCGTTGACTGCGATTCCCTTGGCACTGTTTTTCTTCAGATGAATATCAATCCTGTTTTCCACACCGTTTTTTTCCACAATGGTGCGGATATGTGCCTCGTCCGCGTCAAAGCGGATCATTTCCTTGTCCTTGCTGCCTTTGTGGGACTTTGTGGTTCCGCTGACATACAGGGATTCCAGCACATTCGTCTTTCCCTGGGCATTATCTCCGTACAAGATATTGGTTCCGGCATCAAAAGCGATGCCGAGAGCCTGATAGTTGCGAAAATTCTTTAATTCCAGTGATTTTATAATCATTTGCCGATCTGAACACTCTCTCCGTTAAATGTAATGACATCTCCTTCGTGGAGCTTTTTGCCGCGCTGGTATTCTACCTCTCCGTTGACCTCTACCTGTCCGTCCTGGATCAGCATTTTGGCATCCACACCGGAGCCAACCATACCTGCAAGCTTCATGGCCTGGCCAAGTTTGATAAAATCATCTCTGATGATAACTTTTTCCATTTGTCTCTCCCATCTTCCGTTTAATCGTAAAACCTTACAAAAGGTTCTACAACCAAACCTCTGTTTTCTGTATTACTGACACCACTGCGTTTATACGGTTGCTGCGTTAAAGTTAACCGGAAGAATCAGGTATGTATAAGTGCCTGCATCATCCTTGATAAAGCAAGGTGCCTTCGGGTTTACCATATATAAAGTAACTTCTTCATCATCAATGGCACGAAGTGCATCGATAAAGAAACGCGGGTTAAATCCGATCAGCAGATCTTTTCCCTCTTTGTCGATCTCAAGTTCCTCATTCATGGAACCTGCAAAGGAATTGATCTTTAACTGAAGGCTTCCGTCCTGAATGTTCAGGATGATCGGTTTCTTGTCACCCTCACGGATCAGCAGAGTTGCACGGTCAATACAACTTAAAAACTCACGTTTGTTTACTTTTACCTTTGTATCATAATCAGAAGAAAGCATCTGATCAATGTGGAAATACTCGCCTTCGATCAGTCTTGATACCACCTTTGTCTGATCAAACTCAAATAAAATGTGGTTGTCTGCAAAATAAATATCCACCATATCCTCAGCTTCACCTGTCAGGATCTTGCTGATCTCCTGAAGTGTCTTTCCAGGAACGACAACCTTTAACGGACTGTAGTTTTCTTTTAACTCGATATTTCGGATGGAAATACGGTGTCCGTCCAGAGATACAACTCTCAGACGGTTCTCGTTGATTTCAAAAAGTTCACCGGTCATCAGTTTGTTTGTATCGTTATCTGCGATAGAGAAAATGGTCTGGCGTACCACATCCTTTAACGTAAACTGGGAAATGGTGATGGACTCATTTTTCTCAATATATGGAAGATAAGAAAAATCTTCACCGGATTTTCCTGCGATGGTAAATTTTGCTTTTTCACAGGTAATGATGGTCTGGAAAGAATCATCCGACTCGATCACAACCTCATTATCCGGAAGTTTACGAACAATCTCAGAAAAGAATTTTGCATCCAGTGCGATGATTCCTCTCTCAACGATCTCTCCTTCAATCACGGTCTCTATTCCAAGTTCCATATCATTCGCAGTCAGCTTGATCTCATTTGCCGATGCATCAATAAGAATACATTCCAGAATCGGCATGGTTGTTCTGGACGGAACAGCCTTTGATACAATGCTGACACCTTTTACCAGGTTTGCTTTTGAACAGATTATTTTCATAATGTTAATAACTCCTTTCAGGCATCATAGCTTCACATAATATATCTATATATAAATGGTTTTCGTCGTAATCGTCTTAGCGCATGTGTATAAGTGGATAACGTTCCACCACCTTACGTTAAGCAGATTTTCACCATATTTTTTTCTGTTTTTGCTGTGGATTTGCTACTTACAGTTTGGGGACAATCTGTGAAAAATTCCGTTTTTCTCCGGCATCAGAGCACACCTTAAAGGATCTCACGTACATTTTCTCTCAACGTGATACCTGAGATTTCCGTTTTTCCACAGATTTCCACAACGCTTTCCTCTGTTATCTACACGTATATCAACATGTAATCAGCATGTTTCATCTGTTTATCCACATATTGTCCACTTAATTTGGGTTAATTTTCTTCTTGATCGTCTCTACCGTCTTTGCAACAGCTTCATCTGCACTGACATCCTCTGCCACCTTCTTAATCCCATGAACCACCGTGGAGTGATCTCTGCCGCCAAGCACTTTTCCAATGGCTTCCAGCGATGCATCCGTCATATTTTTACACAGATACATGGCAATCTGCCTTGGTTTTGCCACATCATTACTCCGGGATTTTGACAAAATCTGTTCGATACTGATGCCAAAATGCTCCGCAACCACTTCCATAATGAGCTGTGGTGTCACAATGCGGGGCTTGTCCGGTGAAATGATATTCTGCAATTCCTTCTGCGCGATCTCCATGGTGATCTCCGTCTGAACCAGATTGACGTACGCCATCAGCTTATTTAAGGCACCTTCCAGTTCACGGATGTTCGACTTAATATTGACCGCTATGTAATTCAGGATCTCATCACTCAGCTCAAATCCATCCCGCTCCGCTTTCTTTTTCAGGATTGCCATACGGGTTTCATAATCCGGCGAACCGATATCTGCCAGAAGTCCCCATTCAAAACGGGAACGGATGCGTTCTTCTAATGTCTCCATTTCCTTTGGCGGACGGTCACTGGACAAAATGATCTGCTTTTTCGCCACATGAAGTTCATTAAAGGTATGGAAAAATTCTTCCTGCGTGCTTTCTTTTCCTATAATAAACTGCACATCATCGATCAGAAGCACATCGATACTGCGGTATTTCTCCCGAAAACGGCTCATAGCAGTATTATTGCCATTTCTAATCGCCTCAATCAGTTCATTGGTAAATGTTTCCGATGAAACGTACAGCACCTTCATCCCCGGATGATTTTCCTGAATAAAATGTGCAATGGAATGCATCAGATGTGTCTTTCCCAGACCTACACCACCATATAAAAACAGCGGATTGTAGATTTCTCCGGGTGATTCTGCCACTGCCAGCGACGCTGACTGTGCAAACCGGTTATTATTTCCCACTACAAATGTATCGAATGTATAGTTCGGATTCAGGTTCGACCGTTCCGCTTCCTCTGTCGTAGCCTGCCGCGCCGGATGCGGCATTTTGAGTTTTCTGGCCTGCTCCGGAAGAACAAATTCAATCTCATATTCCATCCCGATGATCTCTGCCACTGCAACCTTGAGTGGAAGGTAATACTTCTTATTAATATAAGTAAGTCCCATCTGCTCACTGGAAACCAGTACAAAAATGCGGTTATTCTGGATAGAAAAGATCTGAAGCGGCTTCAACCAGGTATTAAAAGAAATATCTGTCAGCTCATGTTCCCGTTTTACAGTCAGAAGGATCTCACTCCATTTTTCTTCGACTAACTGCATAACTATCTCCATTTCTTTATTAGTAGCGGTAAGTATCCAATGTCTATGATAACTCAAATCGCGCCATTTTTCAATGAAAACTTCCGAACCGTACAGGGGATAATAGACGGGGCAAAAATGGATTTTCGGGCGTTTTACACGTTTTTCTAAAACTTTTCAATTTTCTATTGACTTGTCTGACTTTTTTTGTTATCATCCGAAATGATGCTACGAGGAATGGAGGTGTATCACATATGAAAATGACTTATCAGCCGAAAAAGAGACAGAGAGCGAAAGTTCACGGTTTCAGAAAAAGAATGAGTACAGCAGGCGGAAGAAAAGTTTTGGCCGCTAGAAGATTAAAAGGAAGAAAAAAATTAACAGCTTAGGCCACAACGTTTGTGGTCTTTTCTTCTCTTTAGACAAATTGTTGTAAATCAGAGGACAAGAGACATGCATTTTTCAGAATCATTAAAAAAGAACAGAGATTTCCGGACAGTTTACCGGGAAGGTAGATCTTATGCAAACAGACTTTTAGTCATGTATACGCTGAAAAATGACTCGGACAGAAACAGATTAGGAATTTCCGTTAGTAAGAAAGTTGGTAACAGTGTTGTCCGGCACCATATTACCAGATTAGTAAGAGAAAGTTACAGACTGCATGAAGAGATGTTCCATAGTGGTTGGGACATTGTAGTCATCGCAAGGGCAGGCGCAAAAAACGCATCATATCACGAAATCGAATCCGCATTGCTGCACTTGGGAAATCTTCAGAAAATTATGAACCCCGAAGAAAAGAAGATGGAATCACATTGAAAAAAATATTGATTTTTTTAATAAAATGGTATCGTAAATATATTTCTCCGATGAAAACCACGAAATGTCCGTATTACCCGACCTGTTCCACCTATGGACTGGAAGCGGTAGAGAAGTATGGAGCATGGAAGGGTGGATTACTTGCGCTCTGGCGCATTTTACGCTGTAATCCGTTCTCAAAGGGTGGTTACGATCCGGTTCCATGATTATAGGAGGCAACCAGATGGATTCCTTATTTTTACTTACTCAGAATTCAGGTAAGATTTTAGGACCAATCGCAAAGGTACTCGGTTACCTTATGAACGCAATCTACGCTTTTATGGATAAATTTTTACACATCCAGAACGTAGGTTTAACAATCATCTTATTTACGATTGTTATCTATCTTTGCTTACTTCCGCTTACCTACAAGCAGCAGAAGTTCTCAAAGATGTCACAGATCATGAATCCTGAGATTCAGGCAATTCAGAAAAAGTATAAAAACCGAAGAGATCAGGCATCTGTTCAGGCAATGAATGAAGAGACACAGGCCGTTTACCAGAAATACGGCGTATCCCCGTCCGGTAGCTGTGTATTTATGCTGATCCAGCTCCCGATCCTGTTTGCTCTCTATCGTGTTATTTACAATGTACCGGCATACATCACAAACGTTAAGAGTACATTTGACGGCGTTGTAACCGGTATTATGGGTACCAGCGGATATCAGGATACCATGAACAGTTTCCTTGAGACAGTTTCCAAGAAAAACTCCGTATTCCGTGGTATTTCTCTGAATTTTTCAGGAACGACTCAGCAGGCTCATGATTCTATCGTTGACGTATTGTACAAATGTACCAGCGATAACTGGACATTACTCCAGGATAAATTCAGCGGTCTGTCAGATGTTATTGCAAGTACCCAGTCTGCAGTAGAGCATTTTAATAACTTCCTCGGAATCAATATCGTATATTCTCCGAAGACAATTATTACAACAAGTGCTCACGAAGGACATTATGTACTGATTATTCTGGCTTTACTTGTACCGATCCTTGCAGCTTTAACACAGTTCCTGAATATCCGTCTGATGCCACAGGCAGCTTCAAACGGCGGACAGCAGGAAGCTATGGCAGGTCAGATGAAGATGATGAACTACATGATGCCTTTATATTCTGTATTCATCGTATTCTTCCTTCCGGTCGGTGTTGGTATCTACTGGATCGCAGGTTCCGTAATTCGAAGCTTCCAGCAGTTCCTTCTGAACAAGCATTTTGATAAGATGGATCTTGAGAAAGTGATCAAAGAGAACCAGGCAAAAGCAGCTGCAAAGAATAAGAAGAAAATTGAGAAAAAAGGCGTAGCCGGCGAACAGATCGCAAACGCTGCCAAAGTAAACACTCGTAATATCCAGTACAGATCTATGGCAGACAAAGCAGCTTCCGTTTCCACAAAAGATGTGAAACAGGATACAAACAAAAAATACAAAGAGGGAAGCATGGCTTCCAAAGCAAATCTTGTAAAAGATTTTAATAACAAAAATACAAAATAGGGGAGGGCATTGTAATGGATTTTATCGAATTTACAGGAAAAACTGTTGATGATGCACTTACAAACGCTCTGGTTGAGTTTGGCGTAACAAGCGATCAGATTGAGTATGAAGTGTTAGAAAAAGGCAGTTCAGGATTTCTTGGATTCAACAGTAAACCGGCAAAGATCAAAGCCCGTAAAAAATATACCGTTGTAGATCATATCAGAAATTTCCTTTCTCAGGTATTTGACGCTATGGGACTGGAAGTTGAGATTCTGATCAAACCTTCCGATGAAGAAAATGTATACGATGTAGAGCTGAAAGGCAATGAGATGGGTGTTCTGATCGGCAAACGTGGTCAGACACTTGACTCTTTACAGTACCTTACAAACCTCGCGATCAACAAACATTCTGAGACTTATACCAGAGTAAAACTTGATACAGAGGATTACCGTAAGAGAAGAAAAGAGACACTGGAAAATCTCGCAAGGAATATTGCTTACAAAGTAAAACGTACGAAAAAAGCAGTATCCCTTGAGCCGATGAACCCATTTGAGAGACGTGTGATCCATTCCGCATTGCAGAATGACCGTTACGTTTCTACACACAGCGAAGGTGATGAGCCTTACAGACATGTTGTAATTACATTAAAAAGACAGTAATTTTTGAGTTTATTTTAAATTAAAAAACTTTCAGCAAAGACGGATGTGGACACGGATAATTTTCTGTGTCTGCTGCGCCGCTTATATCCGCTTCCTTCCGCGAACTCACTTGCAAAACCAGCAAGCTCAAACACACTCACGGAAGCGGGCTATGCTCGCAGCCACGATGAAAATTAACCTATCGTCCGGCATCCGTCTTTTGCTGAAAGTTTTCTTTACGTTATGAAATAAAAATATTATAATAAAAAACAAGATGCATAATTGTGAGAGTACGAAGTACGAAACAATTCGTATGGCATCTTTTGACCCCACCATCTAATTTATTTTCTATTAGATACTTTCGGATTCTTTGATTATAACAAAATAACTATTTTGAAATGTTCCGAAAGTATATTAATATTTAATCTGAGAGAAGAACACAAATATGAAAACTGATACAATCGCAGCGATTGCAACAGCCATGTCTAATTCCGGTATCGGAATCGTCCGCATCAGCGGTGACGAAGCATTAGAAGTTGCAGATCGCATTTTTCGTCCAAAAAAGGGAAGCCGCAAGGTTTCCGATATGGAGACACATACCATCCATTATGGCTATGTGGTAGACGGTGAAGAAGTAGTAGATGAAGTTATGCTTCTGATCATGAAAGCACCGCGCAGTTATACCTGCGAAGATACCATCGAAATCGACTGTCACGGTGGTGTTCTGGTTATGAAAAAAATACTGGAAACAGTTTTAAAATATGGAGCCCGCCCGGCAGAACCGGGAGAGTTTACCAAACGGGCATTCTTAAACGGACGTATTGATCTGTCCCAGGCAGAGTCCGTAATCGACGTAATTAACGCCCAAAATGAACTGGCGCTAAAGAGCTCCGTCAGCCAGTTACAGGGCGCCGTTTTGGAGAAAATAAAGGACATCCGTGCCGTTGTACTGCATGAGATCGCCTTTATCGAATCCGCTCTGGATGATCCGGAGCACGTTTCACTGGATGGCTATCCGGAGCAGTTACGTGGGATCATGAGCGATGCCCACTCCAAAGTAAAAAAACTGCTGGATTCTTCCGATAACGGAAAAATGTTAAAAGAAGGTATCAACACCGCCATCGTCGGAAAACCAAACGCCGGAAAATCCTCCCTGCTGAATATTCTGGTGGGAGAGGAGCGTGCCATTGTTACAGAGATTGCCGGTACAACACGCGATATTCTGCAAGAGCAGATTCAGATCGGTGGCATTGGATTAAACGTCATTGATACTGCCGGGATCCGCGACACAGAAGATATTGTTGAAAAAATCGGTGTCAACAAATCCAGAGAATATATTGAAAAAGCAGACTTGATCATCTATGTTGTGGATTCCTCTACAGAACTGGATGAAAACGACCAGGAGATCATTGAAGCCATTCAGGATAAGAAAGCAATCGTTCTGTTAAATAAATCCGATCTGGATGCCAAGACTGATGCAGCCATTTTACAGGAACGTTTAGACAAACCGATTCTTTCCATTTCAGCAAAAAATAACACCGGAATCCATGAGCTGGAAAAACTCATTGAGGAGATGTTTTTCAGTGGAAAACTGTCCTTCAATGATGAAGTATATATCACAAATATCCGTCAGAAAAATGCTCTGGCAGAGGCAGAGAGCAGCCTGAAAATGGTGTTACAGAGCATAGACGACGGAATGCCGGAAGATTTCTTTACCATTGATATGATGAATGCCTATGAGGTCTTAGGCACGATTATCGGCGAATCTGTGGGTGAGGATCTGGTAAATGAGATCTTCAGTAAATTCTGTATGGGTAAATAAACTAACAGGATTTAGCTCAATTATTGTTTTGTGAAATAATAATTAGATTATGAACAAGTACTATAAGTAGATTACAAATATCTACTCGGATAAATTCTCTTTGTAAAAACATGGAGTAATGTTTATTTTGTATATTGTTTGTATGTTATATAATCAATAGAAAATATGATAGTATTTTCCATTTGTTATATAGCAGTTGTAATATAAAGTAATATTTCTATGAGGAAAAATATATGCCAGTTATAAAAGAAAATTATGATGTTTGTATCGTCGGCGCAGGTCATGCGGGCTGCGAAGCAGCCCTTGCCTGCGCACGACTGGGACTGGAAACCATTCTTTTTACCATCAGCATTGAAAGCGTAGCCATGATGCCGTGTAATCCGAATATCGGAGGCAGCTCCAAAGGTCATCTGGTGCGCGAAATCGATGCCTTAGGCGGTGAGATGGGCGTCAATATCGACCATACCTTTATCCAGTCTAAAATGTTAAATAAATCAAAAGGACCTGCCGTTCATTCCCTGCGTGCACAGGCGGACAAAGCCGATTACAGTGCCAGAATGAGACAGGTATTGCAAAACACCGACCATCTGACACTGCGTCAGGCAGAGGTTACCGAATTAATGGTAGAAGATAAGCAAATTCGTGGTGTGAAAACGTTTTCAGGAGCAGAGTATTATGCAAAAGCGGTCGTACTTTGTACCGGTACTTATCTGAAAGCCCGCTGTCTTTACGGAGATGTGGTCAATCACACCGGGCCAAACGGACTGCAGGCAGCTAACCATCTGACCGATTCCCTGGTTGCAAATGGAGTAGAAATGTTCCGTTTCAAAACAGGTACACCGGCACGTATCGACAGACGTTCCGTTGATTTTTCCAAAATGCAGGAACAGCTCGGCGATGAGAGAGTCGTACCGTTCTCATTTACAACCAATCCGGATGATGTACAGATCGATCAGGTCAGCTGCTGGTTGACCTATACCAACGAAAAAACACATGAGATTATCCGCGAAAATTTAAGCCGATCCCCGCTTTTTTCCGGCATGATCGAAGGAACCGGTCCTCGTTACTGTCCGTCTATCGAAGACAAAGTAGTGAAATTTGCAGATAAAAACCGCCATCAGGTATTCATTGAACCAGAAGGAATTCACACCAATGAAATGTATATCGGCGGTATGTCCAGCTCCCTTCCTGAAGATGTACAGTATGCGATGTACCACACTGTACCGGGATTAGAGAATGTCAAGATTGTAAGGAATGCCTACGCAATTGAGTATGACTGTATCAATCCGCGTCAGCTGTATCCGTCTCTGGAATTTAAGGAAATCTCCGGTCTGTTCAGTGGTGGACAGTTTAACGGAAGTTCCGGATATGAAGAAGCAGCAGCTCAGGGACTGATTGCCGGAATCAATGCTGCTATGAAAGTAAAAGGTAGAGAACCGCTGATTCTGGATCGTTCCGAATCCTACATTGGCGTATTGATCGATGATCTGGTTACAAAAGAAAACCATGAACCATACCGTATGATGACTTCCCGTGCAGAATACAGACTGTTACTCCGTCAGGATAACGCTGATCTGCGTCTGACCAGACACGGTTACGAAGTCGGATTAATTCCGCAGGAACGTTATGACTATGTTGTAAAAAAGGAACAGCTCATCGAAGAAGAAGTACAGCGTGTGGAAAATGTTCATTTAGGAGCATCCGCACCGGTACAGAAATTGATGGCAGAGTACAACAGCCAGCCACTCAATACCGGTACATCCCTTGCAGAACTGATTCGCCGTCCGGAATTAAATTATGATGTTTTGGCACCGATTGATCCGGAACGTCCGGAACTGACAGAGGACGTCCGCGAACAGGTAAATATCAATATTAAATATGACGGATATATCAAACGCCAGATCAAACAGGTAAAACAGTTTAAGAAACTGGAAAGCAAAAAGCTGCCGCCAAACTTTGATTACAATCAGATCAGCGGTTTACGCATGGAAGCACAGCAGAAACTGAACCTGTATCAGCCGATCTCCATCGGACAGGCTTCCCGTATTTCGGGTGTGTCCCCGGCGGACATTTCTGTCATTTTAGTATATTTGGAACAATTACACTATCAGCAGAAAAAAGAACAAGAACAGGATAAATAAACGTATGAGTTATGATCTGACCAAATTCAAACACGGTCTGGAAGAACTGAACATCACTCTGACAGACGAACAGATAGAACAGTTTCTGCAGTATTATGAAATGCTTGTAGAAAAAAATAAAGTAATGAACCTTACTGGCATTACAGAATACGAAGAAGTCATTCAGAAACATTTTCTGGACAGTCTTTCTCTGATCCGCGTGATTCCGGATATTGCCAGTCAGAAACTGACCGTCATCGATCTTGGAACCGGTGCCGGTTTCCCG
This sequence comes from Eubacterium ramulus, assembly GCF_003122485.1. Classification (GTDB taxonomy): domain Bacteria; phylum Bacillota; class Clostridia; order Lachnospirales; family Lachnospiraceae; genus Eubacterium_I; species Eubacterium_I ramulus_A. The sequence goes on along the minus strand of NZ_JRFU01000093.1, from coordinate 1,744 downwards.
GGTATTCCGTTAAAAATTGCATTTCCGGAATTAGAGATTACCCTGATGGATTCTCTGAACAAAAGAATCCTGTTCCTTCAGGAAGTGATCGATGCACTTGGCCTAAAAAAAGTATCTGCCGTTCACGGAAGAGCAGAAGAGATGGCTTCCAATGCTACGCACAGACAGCAGTATGATCTCTGTGTTTCACGTGCAGTCTCCAATCTGGCAGTACTTACAGAATACTGTTTGCCATTTGTAAAAAAAGGTGGATTATTTGTTTCCTACAAATCCGCAGATTCTGATGCAGAAATTCAGGAAGGAAAGAAGGCGATTTCTATTCTTGGTGGAAAACTTACTTCCGTAGACAAATTCCAGTTACCGGATTCCGATCTGAGACGTGCACTGGTTTGTATTAAGAAAGTAAAAGATACACCAAAGAAATATCCAAGAAAAGCAGGTACACCTGCAAAGTTACCACTTAAATAACAAATATATGGTATAAAAAATATAAGAGAGAAAATATATTGATTACACTTGACGAATGACAAAATCACAAAATAATAAAATTGTAATAGAAATAGAACTGTTGTTGAAAAATAGCAGTTCTATTTTTCTGAATTTATCAGTCAAAAAAGACACAACAGAAATGTTTCACGTGAAACATATTTGCTGTGTCTTTTTATCATTATGAGTGAAGAATAATATTTACCAGATGTACAAATTTATCCGGTGCTTCCATCTGTGGAAGACAAGTAGTATTCGGAATATATGCATCTTCAATCGCTGGATTGAACTCCTGATAATCATTAATAACATCTTCAATAAACGGATGCTCTTTTCCACCGATCAGACAAATGCTGTTGTTGATCTTTTTAATTGCAGATACCACATTGATATTTGTGTAATAACTTTTGATACTTGCAAGCAGATATTTTCCACCGCCATCACCAATATGTGCTGCCTGATAGTAAGTCTGGATCGTTTTTTCAGAAACCATGTGTCCTTTGTAATAGTAGTTATTTACAAATGCATCAATGATCCGGTTCTTACTTACTTCCATATTATAAATAAACGTACCGATAATTGGCAGTTCAATCAGGAACTTCAGCATATTTTTTCTACGTCCCGGTGCTTTTGCCAGTTCGTACAAGTCAGTTGGTGTTACTCCGATGATCTTATCATAGTATTTAGATTCCATCTGACATCCCATAATTACAAAAGAAAGGGAATCTCCTGTAGCAATAACATCTGTCTTTTCTTCAATTACTGCATGGATAAAATCATTTACTAACTGAACATATAAATAATTGGTGTATGTCATATTCGGTTTTTCAGAGCGTCCACATCCTAATAAATCAATGGCATATACGGTATGATCCTCAGACATTTTTTTGATCACTGCCTTCCACTCATAAGAAGATGAGGTCGGATCCAGATCATGGATCAGTAATACAGGCTTTCCTTTTCCGCTTTTTGTATAATAGATATTTCCATACTTCCAGTGATAATATTTTCCACCACCGGTCGGTAAATGGTCTGTCATATGTGAGAAAACACTGATCAGCTTATTAATAATAATAATCAGACCAGCTACAATACATAGTAATAATGCGCTATTCTTAATATGCTTTTTCATCAATAAACCCCTTTCGCATTTAATCATTTTAATACCTATATTATAATCCATTGCCCCTTGAGATACAAATACTTTTTTTTCAAGAATGCTCCGGCATTCTTGTTGCGAGGTGCGCGTCATGCAATT
>NZ_JRFU01000092.1 GCF_003122485.1 Eubacterium ramulus | reverse complement strand
CGCTGACCAGAATCACGCACCAAGTCTCACGTGCGTTCGACTTGAAAGCACGAATACTGAAAGTATACTTGAGTTTAGATTTGAAAATAACTGCAGAATAATTACAAGTTAGAACCAATGAGAGAGGAGAAACAAACTTATGTTGTTTCAGTCATTTTTGATCAAATACGGCGAGATCGGTATCAAAGGAAAAAACCGTTACGTGTTTGAAGAAGCGTTAATGAAACAGATCGGACATGCTCTGCAGCCGGTGGACGGAACTTTTTCCGTTTCCAGAGAGCAGGGAAGAATTTATGTAGATGCAGAAGGCGATTATGATTACGATGAGGCAGTTCTGGCCCTGACAAGAGTTTTCGGTATCGTAGGCATCTGCCCGTTAGTCAGAGTAGATGAGAACGGTTTTGACCAGCTGGCAAAAGACGTATTGAAATATCTGGATGATGTATATCCGGATAAAAATAAGACTTTCAAAGTAGTTTCCAGAAGAGCACGGAAAAACTTCCCGAAAAACTCCCAGGAGATCAATGCAGATCTTGGTGAGATCATTCTGGACACTTATCCGGAGATGAAAGTTGACGTACATCACCCGGATATCATGCTGAACGTGGAAATTCGTTCTCAGGTAAATATTTATTCCATGATCATTCCGGGACCGGGCGGTATGCCGGTTGGAACAGCCGGAAAAGCAATGCTGCTTCTGTCCGGTGGTATCGACAGTCCGGTAGCAGGTTATATGATTGCAAAGCGTGGTGTTACCATTGAGGCTACTTATTTTCATGCACCGCCTTATACAAGTGAGCGTGCAAAACAGAAAGTTATCGATCTGGCAAGAATCGTATCCCGTTATAGCGGTCCAATCAAATTAAATATCGTAAACTTTACTGACATTCAGCTTTATATTTATGACAAATGCCCGCATGACCAGTTGACCATCATCATGCGTCGTTATATGATGAAGATTGCAGAGCATTTTGCAAATGAGTCCGGATGCCTTGGACTGATCACCGGAGAGAGTATCGGACAGGTAGCAAGCCAGACCATGCAGTCACTGGCAGCAACCAATGCAGTATGCAATATGCCGGTATACCGTCCGCTGATCGGTTTTGATAAAAATGATATTATTGCAATTTCTGAAAAAATTGATACTTATGAGACATCCATTCAGCCGTTTGAGGACTGCTGTACGATCTTCGTTGCAAAACATCCAGTGACAAAACCGAACCTGAAGATCATTGAGCGTTCCGAACAGCATCTGAATGAGAAAATTGATGAACTGATGCAGACAGCTATCGAGACAACAGAGACAATCACTGTTTGCGAGGAATAGAAAAAATCAGTCTATTGAATAAGTATAGAAAAAGAATGATTCGTATATTGAGGTTTAGAGTTATATAAAAACTTGCATTGTTTTCAGAAAGTGTTTTTTGCTTGCCAGAAAGTTCAGCGTAATTTTCTGGCAAATAAAAAACCGGGAAAAAATCATCTTGACTTTTCCCGGTATCTGGTTTTGAAATAAGTATTTTCATCATTATCTGTATCAGATTATACAAGATAAGGTTTTAATGCTTCCATGATCTCAGCCATATCTGTGTCGCCTGCATGAATTGCAAGGTCGATCGGTTTGGACAGATCCAGACTGAAGATACCCATGATGGATTTTGCGTCGATGACGTATCTTCCGGAAATCAGATCAAAATCAAAATTGAACTGAGTAATTGCATTGACGAAGCTTTTTACCTTATCGATGGAATTTAAAGAAATCTGTACTGTTTTCATTTTACCAGCCCTCCTGAAAAATAAATATTTTATCTTATTCTTCAATAGTAACTTCAAATTATAAAAAAGTCAATAATGTACGCCCGGAATATTTGAAATGACTTACCAAAATTGATTTTGGGCATACGCAACACGATATAGGAGTTGAAACAATGAAAAAAGCGGCATTACACAGCCTTGGATGTAAAGTAAATTCATATGAGACAGAGGCAATGCAGCAGATGTTGGAGCAGGCAGGATATGAGATCGTGCCGTTCCATGACAGAGCGGATGTGTATATTATCAATACCTGTTCTGTGACGAATATTGCGGACCGTAAATCCAGACAGATGATCCATAAAGCAAAGAAAATGAATCCGGATGCAATCGTTGTGGCAGCGGGGTGTTATGTGCAGACATCCACGGAGCAGGCGAAAGCAGATGCGGCCATTGATATTATTATCGGAAACAATAAAAAGCAGGATCTTCTTGCAATGCTGGCAGCCTATGAGGCAGATCATGGTGTTGAGCAGGAAGGCGTGCTGGATATTAATCATACAAAACAGGAATACGAAGAACTGACGGTCATTCATCCGTCAGAGCATACTCGTGCATTTTTGAAAGTGCAGGATGGCTGTAATCAGTTTTGCAGTTACTGCATCATTCCGTATGCGCGAGGCAGAGTTAGAAGCCGAAAACTGGAGGATGTCGCTGTGGAAGCCTGCAGACTGGCAGAAAACGGTTTTCAGGAGCTGGTGCTGACAGGAATTCATCTGAGTTCTTATGGCATTGACTGCGACAGCAGCCTGCTGGAACTGATTCAGACACTGCATGAGATTGACGGTATTGAACGTATCCGACTGGGATCTCTGGAGCCGGGGATTATCACAGAAAGTTTTGTACAGGCTCTGGTAAAATTGCCGAAGGTATGTCCACATTTCCATCTGTCCCTGCAGAGCGGAAGCGGCACTGTTTTGAAACGAATGAATCGCAGATACACACCGGAAGAATATCTGGAAAAATGCGATCTGCTGCGTCAGTATTATGAACATCCGGCGATCACGACGGATATTATCGTGGGATTCCCGGGGGAGACACCGGAAGAGTTTGAGGAGACCTGCGCATTTGTGAAAAAAGTAGATTTTTATGAGGTGCATGTGTTTAAATATTCCAAACGAAACGGAACCGTTGCTGCATCCATGCCGGATCAGATTCAGGAATCTGTCAAAGCAGAGCGCAGTGGAATCCTGATGGAGCTGGCAGAAAAGCAGAAAAAAGAATTTATTAATTATTATAAAGGAAAAGAAGTGTCCGTATTATTTGAGGAACCGGTAGAGGTGGATGGCGTGCGCTATTTTGAAGGACTGACACCGGAATATGTCAAAGTATGGGTACCAACGGAGGAAAACCTGGCGAACCGGATAATGACGGTTGAATTTTTCCCTTATTTATATTAGAATAAATATTGATATATTTTAACGACAGAGGTACAAGTTATGCAGGACTTAAGCAGTACACAATATTTTAAAGTAGAAAAAGCACCGGAATTAAAAATCGGTGATGTTCTGGAAATCGTATATAAAGCGATGGCAGAGAAAGGATACAATCCGATCAATCAGATCGTGGGATATATTATGTCCGGAGATCCGACATATATTACAAGTTATAAAAATGCCCGCAGTCTGATCATGAAAGTGGAACGTGATGAGCTGGTAGAAGAAGTTCTGAAAGATTACGTTGCAAAACATGGATGGGATTAGGATAAACGTATGAGAATCATGGGACTTGATTTCGGTTCAAAGACGGTTGGGGTTGCAATCAGTGACCCCTTGTTTTTGACTGCCCAGGGAATTGAGATCGTGCGGCGGAAGGCACCGGGAAAGCTGCGCCAGACACTGGCACGGATCAATGAACTGAAAGAGGAATATGAAGTAGGAAAGATTGTACTTGGTTTTCCGAAAAATATGAACAACACAGAAGGCGAACGATGTGAGAAGACACTTGAGTTTAAGGAAATGCTGGAGAAGCGTACCGGACTTGAGGTAGTGCTCTGGGATGAACGACTGACCACCGTAGAAGCAGACCGTACTATGATGCAGGTCGGAATCCGCAGAGAGAACAGAAAAGAATATGTGGATGAACTGGCTGCCATCTTTATATTACAGGGATATCTGGATTATCAGAGCAGACAGCACACGGAAGGGTAGAAGTGCGATGGACAAAATTATTTTTACAGATCCGGAGAATCAGGAAGAACTTGAATTGTACCTTTTAGAACAGACATGTATCAACGGAACGACTTATCTGCTTGCAGCTGAGGAAGAAGAGGAGGATTCTGTTGCATATATTTTGAAGGAAGTACAGACAGAGGACGAAGATGTTATCTATGCAATGGTGGAGGATGATGTGGAATTAAATGCTATCTCCAAAGTTTTTGCAGAGATGCTGGACGACGTGGATATTGAAATGTAAGAAAAATGAGAACGGAAATAAAACAGGAGGTGCGATTTTTTGGCAAATACAAAAAAATCTAAATTAAAGATCATTCCCCTTGGCGGACTGGAAGCCATTGGAATGAATATTACTGCTTTCGAATACGAAGACAGTATTATTGTGGTGGATTGCGGTCTGGCATTCCCGGAAGATGATATGTACGGTATTGATTTATGTATACCGGATATCACATATTTAAAAGACAATATCGATCGTGTAAAGGGATTTTTTATCACGCACGGTCATGAGGATCATATCGGAGCACTTCCTTATGTGCTGCGTGAGATCAATGTGCCGATTTATGCGACAAAGCTGACCATCGGCATTATCGATCACAAGCTTGGAGAGCACAATATGCTCAATAAAGTAAAACGAAAAGTGGTCAAATACGGACAGCATATCAATCTTGGATGCTTTCGTGTAGAATTTATCAAGACAAACCACAGTATTCAGGATGCAGCAGCACTGGCCATCTATTCTCCGGCAGGAACCGTGGTACACACCGGTGACTTTAAAGTTGATTACACACCGGTTTACGGAGATGCCATTGATCTGCAGCGTTTTGGAGAGATCGGTAAAAAAGGCGTACTTGCGCTGATGTGCGACAGTACCAATGCAGAACGCCCTGGATTTACCATGACAGAGCGAAAGGTCGGAAAAACATTTGAGAGTATTTTCAGTGATCACACACATCAGAGAATCATTGTTGCAACCTTTGCATCCAATGTGGATCGTGTGCAGCAGATCATCAATACCGCATATAAATTTGGACGTAAGGTAGTGGTAGAAGGACGAAGCATGGTCAATATCATTTCCATTGCATCCGAACTTGGCTATCTGAACATTCCGGACAATACACTGATCGAAGTGGACCAGTTGAAAAATTACCCGGATGAGAAAACAGTTCTGATCACAACGGGAAGTCAGGGCGAGCCGCTGGCAGCGCTGTCCCGTATGGCAAACGGCATTCACCGCAAAGTGAAGATTCAGCCAAACGATCTGATCGTATTCAGTTCCAATCCGATCCCGGGAAATGAAAAAGCGGTTTCAAAAATCATTAACGATCTGTACCGCCAGAGCGCAGATGTTATTTTCCAGGATACTCACGTATCCGGACATGCATGCCAGGAAGAGATCAAACTGATCTACTCCCTGCTTCATCCGAAATACGCAATTCCGGTGCATGGTGAGTTCAAACACCGCAAAGCACAGGCTGGCGTAGCAGCAGAACTTGGTATGGACAAAGAGCACATTCTGATGATTTCATCCGGTGATGTACTGGAAATTGATGAAGACGGCGCAGAAGTAGTTGGAAAAGTACCGGCAGGTTCCGTATTTGTCGACGGCCTGGGTGTCGGAGATGTCGGAAATATCGTTATGCGTGATCGTCAGCATCTGGCAGAAGACGGTATCATCATCGTTGTCCTGACACTGCAGGGCGGTTCCGGACAGCTTTTGGCAGGACCGGATATCGTATCCCGTGGATTTGTTTATGTGCGTGGATCTGAGAGCCTGATGGATGAGGCACAGCATCTTTTGAATGAGCATGTGACGGATCTGACCGACCGCGGTATCACAGACTGGGGCAAGATCAAGACAGAGATCAAAGATTCACTGGGCGAGTTTGTATGGAAAAAGACAAAACGCCGCCCGATGATCATTCCGATTATCATGGAAGTGTAAGAGAAAATGGATTTAAATACAAGCATCGAGGAACTGAAGCTTGCGCTGCAGAACAGTGACGCTTTCTGCCGGTATCAGAAGATCCGGGAGGAAGTGCATCACTATCCGGAAAAAGAGCACAGACTTCATGAATTTCGAAGAAAAAATTATTTTTTACAGAATAGCAAAGATCAGATTGATCTGTTTACCGAAGCAGACCGTCTGGAACAGGAATATGCAGATGTATACAAAGATCCTCTTTTAGGGGAATATCTGACAGCGGAAGTTGCAGTCTGCCGTATCATTCAGCAGATCAATAAGGAACTGCTTGGATGTCTGGATTTTGAAGCAATTCTGTATGAAGAATAAGAAACTGGTACAGGTTAGACTATGATCGTTGATGAAAGATTTGTGACATATATCAATTCTCTCAACACGGGAAATACACCGTTTCTGGAAGAATTGGAAAAAAAAGCGAAAGCAGATTATGTACCGATTATCCGCCGGGAAATGCAGAGCCTGTTAAAATTACTACTGGCGATGAAGCGCCCGGTCCGGATACTGGAAGTAGGGACGGCGGTCGGATTTTCTGCATTACTGATGGCAGAATATAATCCGGTGGACTGTGAGATCACTACGATAGAAAATTATGAAAAGCGCATTCCCATCGCAAAAGAGAATTTTACGAAAGCAGGACGGGATCAGATGATCACACTGCTGGAGGGGGATGCCGCAGAAGTGTTAAAGACATTGCAGGAACCATATGATTTTATTTTTATGGATGCGGCCAAGGGGCAGTACATCCATTTCTTTGACGATGTCTTGCGTTTACTGGCAGAGGGTGGTATTCTTGTGTCAGATAATGTACTGCAGGACGGAGATATCATAGAGTCCCATTATGCAGTGACCAGAAGAAACCGCACGATCCACAAGAGAATGCGGGAGTATCTGTATGAACTGACCCACAACGAGAACCTGACTACGGCAGTACTGCCGGTGGGGGATGGCGTGACCGTCAGTGTAAAGAAAGAACAACAGGAAAAAGAGTAAGGAGCATTACATGAAACATCCAGAATTATTAATTCCGGCAAGCAGTCTGGAAGTATTAAAAACAGCGGTTGTGTTTGGTGCGGATGCAGTATATATCGGTGGAGAAGCCTTTGGACTGAGAGCCAAAGCGAAAAACTTTTCCATGGAGGAGATTCGGGAAGGAATCGCGTTTGCACATGCTCATGATGTAAAAGTATATATTACAGCAAATATTCTGGCTCATAATGGCGATCTGAGCGGAGTGAGAGCTTATTTTGAAGAATTAAAAGAGATCAAACCGGATGCACTGATCATTTCAGATCCGGGTGTCTTTATGATCGCCAGAGAAGTATGTCCGGAGATTGATATCCATATCAGTACCCAGGCAAACAATACAAACTATGGAACATATCAGTTCTGGCATCAGCTTGGCGCACGCCGTGTGGTAACTGCCAGAGAACTGTCTATGGCAGAGTTAAAGGAAATCAGGGAGAAAGCACCGGCAGATTTGGAAATGGAGACATTTATCCATGGTGCTATGTGTATTTCCTATTCCGGACGATGTCTGCTGTCCAATTATTTTACCGGCCGTGATGCAAATCGTGGGGCCTGCACTCACCCATGCCGATGGAAATATGCCATCGTGGAAGAGACCAGACCGGGAGAATATATGCCGGTTTACGAGAATGAACGTGGCACCTATATTTTTAACTCCAAGGACCTGTGCATGATCGAGCACATTCCGGAGCTGATCGACAGTGGAATTGACAGTTTTAAAATTGAAGGTCGTATGAAGACCGCATTGTACGTGGCTACCGTAGCCCGTACGTATCGTAAGGCAATTGATGATTATCTGGAGTCTCCGGAATTATACCGGAAAAACATGGACTGGTATCTGGATCAGATTTCCAATTGCACGTATCGTCAGTTTACAACCGGATTTTTCTTCGGAAAACCGGATGAAAGTGCTCAGATTTATGACAACAATACTTATGTAAAAGAGTATACCTATCTGGGCATTATAGGGGAATGCACTGCAGACGGATTATACCGTATCGAACAGCGCAATAAATTTTCTGTAGGGGAACAGATTGAAATCATGAAGCCGGATGGAAGAAACATTCCGGTAGTCGTTCGCAGAATCGTGGACGAAGAAGGGCAGGAGATGCAATCTGCGCCGCATCCGAAGCAGGTTTTATATATCGAACTTGCAGCGGCAGAAAATGGTGCTCTTTCCGGGGCAGAGGTTTCGGAGCAGGACAACCATGCAGCAGAACTTTATGACATATTGCGTAGGAAAGAGGAGGAATAGTCATGGCAAAAGATCGTTATGTGGCATATGTCGGCACTTACACACACGGAAGCAGTGTGGGAATCCATATTTTTGATGTAGATGCCGAGAAAGGAAAAATGACAGAACGCAAGGTGGTTCCGATTAATAATCCATCTGATTTAATTGTTTCTACCAGCGGAAAGTTTCTTTATTCTATTGCAGATGAAGGTGTACAGTCCTTCCGTATTCTGGAAGATGGAGATCTGGAACCGATCAATTCTGTGTGGACAGGTGGCATGAGAGGATGCTATCTGGAAGTGGATGAGCAGGATCGTTACCTGTTTGTGGCAGGCTACCATGACGGACGTATTACCATGATGAACCTGAATGAGGATGGTTCTATCGGTGAGATCGCAGATGGAATTTTCCATAAAGGCATTGGTGTAAATATTACAGACCGCAGCTCTATGCCACATGTTACCTGTGTAAAGGTGACACCGGATCAGCAGTGTGTCTGCGCAGTAGACAGTGGTCTGGATCAGGTAAAAATTTACCGGATCGACAGAGAACACAATAAATTGGAGCTGGAAGATATTCTTCGTTGTGAACTGGACAGTGGCCCAAAGATGCTTCGTTATGACCGTCAGCATAAATATGCTTATGTATTATGTGAAATTGATAACGTTATTGAAGTATATGAAGTTGGCGAACGAGATGACGATGTAGATCCGTTCAAATTGATTCAGCGTATCAGCACCATTGAACCGGGCGAAAAACAGCGTGCAGCTGCATCTGGTATTGAGTTTTCACCGGATGGAAATCATCTGTTTGTAACCAATGCAGGTATTAATACAGCGATCATTTATGATGTAGATAAGGAAACCGGAGTACTTACACCGTTTTTCCATTGCAAGACCAGTGGAGATTATCCGAAGGCACTGGCGGTTATGCCGGATAATAAGCATTTTATTATCCTCAGTCATGAGACAAATGAGATGTTTACTTACAACATGAATTATGAGAATCGCTATTTCCTGCAGGATTCCAAACCGATCAAGATCGAACAGCCGAACTGTATTTTTATTCACAAGTTACAGTAATGAATGATAGTCGGATTGAGATGGAATTCTCTTTTAATAGAAATGATTGATATTTGAAATAAAAAAGACTGTCACCGAAACCAAAATGGTTTTGATGGCAGTCTTTTTATGTGTACAGAGATTCATCTCAGTCTGAGTTGAGGCTCCCACTTCTGCAAGTGGTGAGTAGTAACAAGTATTTCTCAGTGGGAG
>NZ_JRFU01000091.1 GCF_003122485.1 Eubacterium ramulus | reverse complement strand
TTGCATGACGCGCACCTCGCAACAAGAATGCCGGAGCATTCTTGAATGTGAGTGACGTCGAAAAACATAAATTTTCAGGCATCATATCAGAAAATTTGTTTTTGAGAGGAGAAAGAGAATGAAATATCAGGTTGGAGTCATTGCCGGAGACGGCATTGGTCCTGAGATTGTAGCCGAGGCACAGAAAGTTTTAAACTGTGTGGCTGACAAATTCGGACATGAATTTGAGTACGAAGATATTTTAATGGGAGGATGCTCCATTGATGCGACCGGAGAGCCGCTGACAGATCATGCCATTGAACAGGCACTGCACTCTGATGCAGTTTTAATGGGATCCATTGGCGGAAATACAAGTACTTCCCCATGGTATAAACTTCCACCGGAGAAACGTCCGGAAGCCGGATTACTGAAATTACGTAAGTCTCTGAACCTATTTGCAAACTTAAGACCGGCTTATCTTTATGAGGAATTAAAAGAGGCATGCCCGTTACGTGATGACATCATCGGCACAGGCTTCGATATGATGATCATGCGTGAGCTGACCGGAGGACTTTACTTTGGAGCCCGCAAGACCAGCGAGGTAGACGGTGTTGTGACAGCGGTAGATACCCTTACATATACCGAGAATGAGATTCGCAGAATCGCCATCAAAGGTTTTGATATTGCCATGAAACGCCGCAGAAAAGTAACAAGCGTTGACAAGGCAAACGTACTGGATTCTTCCAGACTCTGGAGAAAAATCGTAGAGGAAGTAGCTAAGCATTATCCGGAAGTTACTTATGAACATATGTTAGTAGACAACTGTGCAATGCAGCTGGTAAAAGATCCGAAACAGTTTGACGTTATCTTAACAGAGAACATGTTCGGTGACATTCTTTCCGATGAGGCAAGTATGGTAACCGGTTCCATCGGTATGCTTTCCAGCGCAAGCCTGAATGATACAAAATTCGGTCTGTATGAGCCGAGTGGCGGATCTGCACCGGATATCGCAGGACAGGGCATTGCAAACCCGATTGCTACTATTTTATCCGCAGCAATGATGCTTCGTTATTCCTTTGATCTGGACAAAGAAGCAGACGCAGTGGAAAATGCGGTAAAACAGGTGTTAAAAGACGGATATCGTACCATCGATATCATGCCGCAGGAAGAAGATAAGAAATCTGCCGTAGAACAGGTTGGAACCAGTCGTATGGGCGATCTGATCTGCGAGAGAATATAAAAAAGGAGTATGTAAAAAAATGAGAAGTGACAATGTTACAAAAGGGATGCAGCAGGCACCTCACAGATCTTTATTTAATGCACTTGGTTACACCAAGGAAGAATTAGACAGACCGTTAGTAGGTATCGTAAGTTCTTATAATGAGATCGTACCGGGTCATATGAACCTGGATAAAATCGTAGATGCTGTAAAAATGGGCGTTGCAATGGCAGGTGGAACACCGATCGTGTTCCCGGCAATCGCAGTTTGTGATGGTATTGCAATGGGACATACAGGAATGAAATACTCTCTGGTTACCCGTGATCTGATCGCAGATTCCACAGAGTGTATGGCAATGGCACATCAGTTCGACGCACTGGTTATGGTTCCGAACTGTGACAAAAACGTACCGGGACTTCTGATGGCAGCAGCAAGACTGAATATCCCGACTGTATTCGTAAGCGGTGGCCCGATGCTGGCTGGTCACATTCATGGCAAAAAGAGAAGTCTTTCTTCCATGTTTGAAGCAGTTGGTTCCTACGCAGCAGGTACTATGACAGAGGAAGAGGTTAGAGAGTACGAAGAAAAAGTATGCCCGACCTGTGGATCCTGTTCCGGTATGTATACAGCAAACTCCATGAACTGTCTGACAGAGGCAATTGGTATGGGACTTCCTGGAAACGGAACAATCCCGGCTGTATATTCTGAGAGAATCAAACTTGCAAAACATGCAGGTATGGCAGTTATGGAACTGTTAAAGAAAGATATCCGTCCGCGTGATATCATGACAAAAGCAGCATTCATGAACGCTTTAACTATGGATATGGCACTTGGATGTTCCACAAACTCCATGCTTCACCTTCCGGCTATCGCACATGAGGCTGGTGTGGATATCGACCTTGATATCGCAAACGCATTAAGTGAGAAGACACCAAACCTTTGCCACCTTGCACCGGCAGGTCCGACTTATATGGAAGACTTAAACGAAGCAGGCGGTGTATCAGCAGTTATGACTGAGTTAAATAAAATCGGTTTGCTGGATACAAGCTGCATGACAGTTACAGGAAAAACAATCGCTGAGAATATTCAGGGGGTTGTAAATAAAAATCCGGAAGTTATCCGTCCGGTTGAGAATCCGTACAGCAAGACAGGCGGAATCGCCGTACTGAAAGGTAACCTTGCACCGGATTCCGCAGTTGTAAAACGTTCCGCAGTTGTACCGGAAATGATGGTACATGAAGGACCGGCAAGAGTATTTGACTGTGAGGAAGATGCAATCGCAGCTATCAAAGGCGGTAAGATCGTTGAGGGTGACGTTGTTGTTATCCGTTACGAGGGACCGAAAGGCGGCCCGGGTATGCGTGAGATGCTGAACCCGACATCTGCCATCGCAGGTATGGGACTTGGTTCTTCTGTAGCTCTGATCACAGACGGACGTTTCTCCGGAGCTTCCAGAGGCGCTTCTATCGGACACGTATCACCGGAAGCAGCAGTTGGCGGCCCGATCGCATTCGTAGAGGAAGGCGATATCATCAAGATCAACATTCCGGAGAATACTCTGAATGTAGATATCTCTGATGAAGAGATGGCAGCAAGAAAAGCAAAATGGCAGCCGCGTGAGCCGAAGATCACAACAGGATATCTGGCTCGTTACGCTTCCATGGTTACATCTGGAAACACAGGTGCTATTCTGAAAACAAACTAATAAGATGAGATAGAAAAGAGGAACAAAAGCATATGCAGTTGACAGGATCACAGATTGTTATCGAATGTTTGAAGGAGCAGGGCGTGGATACTGTATTTGGTTATCCGGGCGGAGCGATTTTGAACGTTTACGATGAACTGTATAAACATAGCGATGAAATTCACCATGTGCTTACGTCCCATGAACAGGGAGCTTCCCATGCAGCGGATGGATATGCCCGCTCCACCGGAAAAGTCGGTGTGTGTCTGGCTACTTCCGGACCGGGTGCAACCAACCTGGTAACCGGTATCGCAACCGCATACATGGATTCTGTTCCAGTAGTGGCTATTACCTGTAACGTAGGTGTGCCGTTGCTTGGAAAAGACAGCTTTCAGGAGATTGATATCGCAGGTATCACGACACCGATCACAAAGCATAATTTTATTGTAAAAGATGTCAATAAACTGGCTGATGTGATCCGCCGTGCTTTCCGGATCGCCCAGACCGGGCGTCCGGGACCTGTGCTGGTAGATATTCCAAAAGATGTTACCGCAGCTACAACGGAATTTGAATTTCAGCAGATTCCGCCGGTAGCACGTAAGATCGACAAAATGACAGAAGCAGATCTGGAGCAGGCAGCAGCCATGATCCGTGAAGCGAAAAAGCCGTATATTTTTGTAGGTGGCGGTGCAGTCATTTCCGGAGCCAGCGAAGAACTTGCAAAATTTGCAAATCTGGTAGATGCGCCGGTATGTGATTCCCTGATGGGAAAAGGTGCATTTGACGGAACCAATGATCGATACAGCGGAATGCTTGGTATGCATGGTACCAAAGCTTCCAATTACGGTGTAAGCGAATGTGATCTGCTGATTGCAGTTGGCGTTCGCTTCAGCGACCGTGTTATCGGTGACGCAAAACGCTTTGCAAGCAACGCAAAGATTCTGCAGTTTGATGTAGATCCGGCTGAGATCAACAAAAACATCCAGACGGATGCCAGCGTGATCGGAGATATCAAGGAAATCCTGAAACGTGTGAACCACCTGTTAGAGCAGCAGGAGCACACAGAGTGGATGCAGCAAATTCAAGAATTTAAGGATAAATATCCGTTAACTTATAAAGAAAAAGGATTGTCCGGACCATTTGTCATGGAAGAGATTTACCGTCAGACAAAGGGTGAAGCAATTATCGTTACAGAGGTAGGACAGCATCAGATGTGGGCGGCACAGTATTATAAATTTGCCAAACCGCGTACATTACTGACCTCCGGTGGTCTTGGCACCATGGGATATGGTCTTGGTGCAGCTATCGGCGCACAGATAGCAAATCCGGAGAAACAGGTTATCAACATTGCAGGTGACGGATGTTTCCGCATGAATATGAACGAGATTGCCACAGCAGTCCGTCAGCAGCTTCCACTGATCCAGATTGTCATCAACAATGAAGTACTTGGTATGGTACATCAGTGGCAGGGATTATTTTATGAGAAACGTTATTCCAACACGATTTTAAATGATGGTGTGGATTTCGTAAAACTTGCTGAGGCTATGGGAGCCACAGGCATGCGTGCAGCAACACAGGAAGAGTTTGCCGAAGAACTGGCAAAAGCGTTGGAGATGAAAACTCCGGTACTGATTGACTGTGTCATTGACAGTGATGATAATGTTTGGCCGATGGTTGCACCGGGTGCACCGATCAGCGAAGCATTTGATGAATCTGATCTGAAGAACAGATAAATGACGCATCCGGGTGGCACTGTACAGGGAGAGTAATCTCTTTGCCGCCTGGAAGGTGTTCATAATAAAAAATCCTGCAAGACAGGAAAAATCCAGGAGGTTTCAAAATGAGCAGAGTTTATAATTTCTCGGCTGGACCGGCAGTATTACCGGTAGAAGTGCTGAAAGAGGCACAGGAGGAGATGCTTGATTACCGTGGATGCGGTATGTCCGTTATGGAGATGAGTCATCGCTCCTCCATGTTTCAGGAAATCATTGATGAGGCTGAAGCAGATTTAAGGGATTTATTACATATCCCGGATAACTACAAAGTATTATTTTTACAGGGTGGTGGGGCATTACAGTTCTCCGCAGTTCCAATGAACCTGATGAAAAATGGTGTGGCTGATTATATCGTAACAGGTCAGTGGGCAAAGAAAGCATATGAGGAAGGAAAAAAATACGGAAAAGCAGTAAAAATCGCTTCTTCTGAAGATGAGACATTTACTTATATTCCGGATTGTTCTGATCTTCCAATCGATGATGATGCAGATTATGTATACATTTGCCAGAACAACACCATTTACGGAACTGTATATCATGAACTGCCGAACACCAAAGGAAAAACTCTGGTAGCAGATGTATCTTCCTGCTTCCTGTCCGAGCCGATGGACGTAGAAAAATACGGTGTGATCTGGGGCGGCGTTCAGAAAAATATCGGACCTGCCGGCGTACAGATCGTAATCATTCGTGAGGATCTGATACGCGATGATCTGCCGGATTATGTACCGACTCTGATGAAATACAAAACACAGGCTGACAAAGGTTCCATGTACAATACACCGCCATGCTACGGCATTTACATTTGCGGTAAAGTATTCAAATGGATCAAGAGCCTTGGCGGTCTGGAAGCAATGAAGAAACGTAACGAGGAGAAAGCAGCAATCCTGTATGATTTCCTTGACAACAGCAAACTGTTCAAAGGTACTGTCCGCAAAGAAGATCGTTCCCTGATGAACGTTCCGTTTGTAACAGGTGACAAAGATCTGGATGCAAAATTCGTTGCAGAAGCAAAAGCAGCAGGTCTGGAGAACTTAAAAGGACACAGAACCGTTGGCGGTATGCGTGCTTCTATCTACAATGCAATGCCAAAAGAGGGCGTTATCGCATTGGTTGAGTTCATGAAGAAATTCGAGGCTGAGAACACAAAGTAAATTTGTGAATCATATTTGAGTTTTATTGCGATATGAGAATGACAATCGTTACGATTGATTATTTTTAAAATGTAAAAAGTGTGTGCCGAAAGGCAAAACTGACTGAGAAGGTGAGATGTCCCGGTCAGAAAAATTGAGTTGAAGAAAAGAGGAAACAAAAATGGTTCAGTTTCATTGTTTAAATCCGATCGCAGCGTGCGGTCTGGAATTATTCCCGGATACCTATGAGAAAACAGAGGATTTTAATCAGGCGGAGGTTGCATTAGTGCGTAGTGCGGCAATGCATGATATGGATCTTCCAGAATCACTGCTGGCAGTAGCCCGTGCAGGTGCAGGCGTTAACAATATTCCGCTGGAGAAATGCGCAGATCAGGGAATCGTTGTATTCAATACACCGGGTGCCAATGCCAATGGTGTAAAAGAGCTTGTAATCGCAGGAATGCTTCTGGCAAGCCGTGATATTACGGGTGGTATCGACTGGGTAAAAGCGAATAAAGAAGATGCAGGAATTGCAAAAGCTGCCGAGAAAGCAAAAAAAGCATTTGCAGGAACTGAAATCAAAGGAAAAAAACTTGGTGTCATCGGACTTGGAGCCATCGGTGTGCAGGTTGCCAATGCGGCGGTAGCACTGGGCATGGATGTGCTTGGTTACGATCCGTATCTGTCCGTCAATGCAGCATGGAATGTTTCTACAAAAGTAAAACATGTGATGTCTGTTGAGGACATTTATAAAGAGTGTGATTTTATCACAATTCATGTACCTCTCCTGGATTCTACAAAAGGAATGATCAGCAAAGAAGCCATCGCAATGATGAAAGAGAACGTAATCGTTCTGAATTTTGCAAGAGATACACTTGTAGATGAGCCTGCTATGGTGAAAGCATTAAAGGCAGGAAAAGTACGCAAATATGTCGTAGATTTTCCGAATCCGACCACTGCTGGTGTGGAAAACTGTATCGTAATTCCACATCTTGGAGCGTCTACTGCAGAATCTGAGGATAACTGTGCAGTTATGGCAGTACGTGAAGTGATTGATTATATTGAGAACGGAAATATTGCACATTCTGTAAATTATCCGGATTGTAACATGGGTGTGTGCACAGCTGCTGCAAGAATTGCAATTTTGCACAAAAACATCAAAAATATGATCGGACAGTATTCATCTGTACTTGGTGAGGCAGGTGCCAATATTGCCGATATGACCAATAAGAGCCGCAATGACTATGCTTATTCACTTCTGGATCTGGATGCACCGATCTCAGCAGAAGTTGTAGAAAAACTGGCTGCAATTGACGGTGTATTAAAAGTTAGAGTGATCAAATAAGATCATGAAAGTCGGCGTGGGAACAGAGAGTACAGCTTTGTTTCCACGCCTTTTTACTATACAAATATTTTGAAAAACATGTGAGAATCTTTCTTATATGCTGATAAGCAGATAATATATGGGACTTTTTATAACAAAAATAATTGGCAGATTTTCATGTTGACAAAAAGGAGAAAGTAAGATGGCAGAAATCAGACCATTTGCATGTGTGCGCCCATGCAAAGAGAAAGCAGCAAAGATTGCTGCGTTACCATACGATGTATATAATCGAAAAGAAGCAAAAGAAGAAGTACTGAGGGAACCGGAATCATTCTTGAAAATTGACCGTGCAGAGACACAATTTGACGATTCCGTGGATACTTATGCACCAGAAGTATATCAGAGAGCGCATGACACATTGTGGAATATGATAGAAAAAGGTGATTTCATTCGTGACGATAAACCATGCTATTATATCTACGAACTGACCATGAATGGTCGGACGCAGACGGGTATCACAGCCTGTGCGTCAATTGATGATTATGAAAATAATGTAATTAAAAAACATGAAAATACACGTGCGGAAAAAGAACAGGATCGTATTTGTCACGTAGATATCTGTGATGCGCAGACAGGACCGATTTTTCTGGCTTATCGTGACGATGACCAGATTACGGCAATTGTTGCAAAGGTAAAGAAACAGGATCCGGAATATGATTTTACATCACCGGATGGAGTTCGCCATCGTGTATGGGTAATTGCTAAAACTATAGATATCAGTGAGATTCAGAAAGCTTTTGCAGGAATTAATCAGATTTATATTGCAGACGGTCATCATCGTGCGGCTTCTGCTGTGAAAGTCGGTGAGAAACGGAGAAGAGAACACCCGGGATACAATGGAAAAGAAGAATTCAACTTTTTCTTATCTGTGCTGTTCCCGGAAAGTGAATTGAAAATTCTGGATTATAATCGCATAGTCAAAGATTTAAATGGAATGACTGAAGAAGAATTTTTAGTAAAAATGCAGGAACTGTTTGATGTATCTGAGTTGAATGAGACAGATAAACATCCACAGGAGAAAGGTACCTTTTCCATGTATCTGAAAGGACAGTGGTATACCTGTAAGATTCGTCCGGAAGATTTGAATTCGGATCCGGTGAAAGGACTGGATGTTTCTCTTCTTCAGGATTTACTGTTGCAGCCGGTTCTCGGAATTACAGATCCAAAGACAGATCCACGCATTGATTTTGTGGGTGGTATCAGGGGAACAAAAGAATTGGAAAAACGTTGTCGTGAAGATGCAAAGGTGGCTTTTGCCATGTATCCGACTTCCATCGGAGAACTTTTTTCTGTTGCGGATGCAGGTCTTCTGATGCCGCCAAAATCCACCTGGTTTGAACCAAAACTGAGAAGTGGACTCTTTATTCATTTGCTCAATGAGTAAAAAGAAAAGGTAAGCTATCTTTCAAAAACAGATGAAACATAGTTTGCCGGTGGGAGATAAAAAATAATTCTGTGTGCGTTGGGTTCAAAATACAAATGGAGACTCAACGTATACAGAACACAAGAATGGAGTTATAGAATGCTGAAGTTTTTATTAACACAAAATCTGGCAGATGAAGTGACTGATGTTGTATCGGATAATGTGAATTTCTGGTCCTGGAATACAATTGTCAAATATTTTGAAGATTCATTTCCAACTGTGTTAGATTTTCTTGTAAAACTGATTATTGCGATTATCGTACTGCTGGTTGGACGCAAAATTATACAGCTGGTTCGAAAATTTGTCCGAAAATTTCTGAACAAAACAAACTGGGATGAAGGTGTAAAGCAGTTCCTTGATAATATCTGCTATGTAGGACTGCACTTTGTCCTGATTATGATCGTACTTGGAAAGTTTGGAATCACTGCAAGTTCGGTCATTGCAGTTATCGGTTCTGTCGGTCTGTCCGTTGGCCTGGCGTTGCAGGGAACATTATCCAATTTTGCAGGTGGAGTTTTGATCCTGATTTTAAAACCATTTAAAGTGGGAGATTACATCCGGGAAGATACTCACGGAAACGAAGGAACTGTTTCAGAAATCCAGCTCTGTTATACGAAACTGCTGACCGTAGATAATAAAACGGTTGTCCTGCCAAACGGCAGCTTATCAAATTCCAGTCTGACCAACCTGACACAGCAGGACAAACGAAGGATTGACATTACAGTTGGCATTTCCTACGATGCGGATATCCGGCTGGCAAAACAGGTGATTTCCGATGTGCTGGAGAAAGAGAAAAACTGCATGACCAGCGCGGAACCATATCATGTGTTTGTGGACAGTCTGGGAGACAGTGCTGTGGTCATCGGCATTCGTGTCTGGGTAAAGACCGAGGATTACTGGGAGACCAGATGGCGCATTACGGAAAATGTGAAATATGCTCTGGATGACCATCAGATTGAGATTCCATTCCCGCAGGTTTCGGTGTCAATGAAGTCATAAAAATCATGAAAAAGGTGTTTCTGTGACAGAAACAGACGGAAAATGAATAAAATGTGACACAAAATTGCAAAATGGAAGCAGATTCCTGTGGAAAAAATCTTTGAGATATGATATTGTTAATGGCAGTGTATTTCTGGCACGGGCAGTTATCCATGAAACAAATGGTAAACTTTCCGGGTAAAAAGTATCAATAACAATATTATGTATCTGAAAGGAAAAATGAAATATGAATAAACAAAAGAAAAAACTGCCACTGGCGATGCAGATTTTTATTGCATTGATCCTGGCAATCGTGGTAGGACTGCTGATTCAGAGTCATGCAACATTTGCGGAAAATTATATTAAACCATTTGGAACGATTTTCCTCAATTTATTAAAATTTATTGTAGTTCCTATTGTATTATTTTCCATTATGTGTGGAATCATATCTATGAGGGATATCAAAAAAGTCGGAGCAATCGGTCTGAAAACGGTTGTATATTATATGTGTACGACAGCATTTGCCATTACGATCGGTCTGATTGGCGGTAATGTCTTCCAGCGTTTTTTCCCGGTGATCGCAACGACAGATCTGGCTTATGAAATGCCGGAAAAAATGTCTGTCATGGATACCATTGTAAATATTTTCCCGTCAAACTTCATCAGCCCGATGGTAGAGTCCAATATGCTGCAGGTAATTGTGATAGCATTATTACTCGGTTTTTCTATTATTGGACTGGGAGAAAAAAATGTCGGGATTGTGAAGGCATGTAACAGCCTGAATGAAGTATTTATGAAATGTATGGAGATGATTCTGAAATTATCTCCGATCGGTGTATTTTGTCTGCTCTGCCCGGTAGTGGCGAGTAATGGAACTGCAATCATTGGTTCACTGGCCATGGTATTGCTGGCAGCTTACATCTGTTATGTTCTGCATGCAACGATTGTATATTCCATTGCTGTAAAGACAATGGGCGGCATCAGCCCGACCCGGTTTTTCAAGGAAATGCTTCCAGCCATTATGTTTGCGTTTTCCAGTGCATCTTCTGTGGGAACACTTCCAATTAATATGGAGTGTGTGGAAAAACTCGGTGCCAGAAAAGAGGTTTCATCCTTTGTACTTCCACTTGGTGCAACCATCAATATGGATGGAACAGCGATTTATCAGGGAGTCTGTGCGATTTTTATCGCATCCTGCTATGGTATACATCTGACTTTGCCACAGATGATGACCATTATCCTGACTGCTACACTGGCATCCATTGGTACCGCCGGTGTGCCGGGATCTGGAATGGTTATGCTTGCAATGGTGCTGACTTCTGTAGGACTTCCGGTGGATGGAATCGCTCTGGTTGCAGGTGTGGATCGTATCTTTGACATGGGACGTACCACAGTCAATATTACCGGTGATGCAAGCTGCTGTATCATTGTGTCCAATCTGGAGCGCAAAAAAGAAGAGCGCAGGGCAAAAAGAGGTTCCTGCTGATAGGATATGCTGTGAATCATGACAAAAAGATGCAGTAAAATTGCAAAATTTCTGCATTTTCTTGACAAAAAAGTTGAATTGTGATACGTTTAGCTTGTCAATTTTGCACAGAATGTGCGCATGTTTTAGGAGGAAGTATTTTATGCAACAGGGAACTGTAAAATGGTTTAATGCAAAAAAGGGTTATGGATTTATTTCAGATGCAGAAGGAAAAGATATTTTCGTTCATTTTTCTGCACTGAACATGGATGGATTCAAAGAGCTGAAAGATGGGGAAGCTGTTGAATTCGAAGTGATTGAAGGAGATAAAGGACCACAGGCTGCGAATGTAACACGCCTTGGTTAATTTATGATATAATGAGTGCAAACGAGTCAACGCGCTCGCATGATTGACGAATGGCGAATGCCCGTCAGTCCGGAAAATCTGTGATTTTTCGGACGTGCACTGCGGACGGATGTGTTCATGATATAATGCAAATGACCCAAAGGGGCTGTCTGACTGGACAGCCTCTTTACTTTTGTCCGAAAGTGTGTAAGAATAGATGATACTGGAAAAACTAAGAGAAGATATAGTTTTATAAAAATCAGAGAACTGCAGGGAGTATGTTTTATGGCAGAATCTGTGAAAAATAAAAGAGTGTCTGCTTGGTGCAGAAGAAATTGGAGGAATTATAGTTGAAACCAGAATTAAGTCAGTTAAATGCGTACGAGATCAGGGAGGAGAAACGACTGGATGATATTCATTCAGATGGTATGTTGCTTGTGCATAAAAAAAGCGGTGCACGTATCTGTGTGATGTCAAATGAAGATGCCAATAAAGTGTTTTATATTGCATTTCGTACTCCGCCGAAAGACAGTACCGGAGTCCCGCATATTATAGAACATACTGTGTTGTGCGGAAGTAAAAAATTTCCGGTAAAGGATCCGTTTATTGAATTAGTGAAAGGTTCTCTGAATACATTTTTGAATGCAATGACCTATCCGGATAAGACAATCTATCCGGTTGCAAGCTGCAATGACAAAGATTTTCAAAATTTAATGGATGTCTATCTGGACAGTGTATTTTCACCGAATATTTACAGAGAACAGAATATTTTCCGTCAGGAAGGCTGGCACTATGAATTAAAGAATCCGGAAGATGAACTGACATTAAATGGTGTGGTTTACAATGAGATGAAAGGTGCGTTTTCTTCTGCAGATGGGGTATTAGACCGTGAAATTTTACGCTCTCTGTTTCCGGATACACCATACAGCAACGAATCCGGTGGTGATCCACAGGTGATTCCGGAGCTGACATATGAAGAATACTTGAATTTCCATCGTCAGTACTATCATCCGTCTAATTCATACATCTATCTGTACGGTGATATGGATGTGGTTGAAAAATTAAATTGGCTGGATCAGGAGTATCTGAGCCATTATGATAAAATCGAGGTTGATTCTTCGATACCGGAGCAGAAACCTTTTGATGCACCGAAAGAACATGAAATTCCATATTCTATTTCCAGCACGGACAGTACAGAAAATAATACTTATCTGTCCTGCAACTGGGCTGTTGGAACGAATTTAGACAGAGAACTCTATATTGCCTTCGATATTCTGGACTATGCATTGCTGAGTACACAGGGTGCACCGGTGAAACAGGCGCTTCTGGATGCTGGAATTGGAACTGATATTTATGGCGGCTATGACAGCAGCAGTTATCAGCCAATTTTTTCTATTGTAGCAAAACATGCCAATGCATCTGATCAGAAACGTTTTGAACAGGTAATTCGTGATGTGCTGCAGGAGCAGGTGAAAAACGGTATCAATAAAAAGACATTGCTGGCTGCGATCAATGGTTCGGAGTTTAAATTCCGTGAAGCAGATTTCGGACGCTTCCCGAAGGGACTGATGTTTGGCCTTCAGGTGATGGACAGCTGGCTGTATGATGAAAATGCGCCGTTCCTTCATATGGAGGAACTGGGTGTGTATGACTACCTGAGAAAACAGCTGGATACGGATTATTTTGAACAGCTGATTCAGAAATATCTGCTGGATAATACGCATGTTTCTTATGTCCAGATTGTTCCGGAAGTCGGACTGACCGGAAAAAGGGAGCAGGCTTTAAAAGAAAAATTACAGGCTTATAAAGCAACTTTAAGTAAAGAAGAAATTGATCAGCTGGTAGAAGAGACACATGCACTGGAAAAATATGAGGAAGAGCCTTCTGCAAAAGAAGATCTCGAAAAAATCCCGTTGCTTTCCCGTGAAGATCTGAAAGCAAGCAGTGAACCTTATAAAAATGAAAAAGAGATCATTACAGGGGTTCCTTATCTGTGGCATGATTATCAGACAAATGGTATTGTATATCTCGACTTGTTATTTGATGCGCACCACATTTCCGAGGATCTGATTCCATATCTTGGAATTTTAAAAGTACTGATGGGAAAATTAAATACAACAGATTACACATATACAGATTTTGCGGATGAAGTAAATCTGTATACCGGTGGTGTTTCCAACGAGGTGAATGTAACAGGAGACGTGGCTCATACAGATCGCTATCAGGTGAAATACGAAGTACGTCTGAAAGTATTAGAGGCAAATCTTGCACGTGGCATGGAATTGATTAAGAGCATGATGCTTACAACGGAATTTACAGATGAAAAACGTATTTATGAAGTGCTTGCACAGGCAAAATCAAGACTTCGTAATGAACTCAGCGAAAGTGGCCATGTGATTTCCGCGACAAGAGCGTTATCCTATTATTCAAAACGTGCGAAATATGCAGACAGTATTCAGGGCATTGGATTTTACGAAATTCTGGATCAGGTTGTTTCCAATTATGAGACAGAAAAAAATAAGCTGATGGAAAAATTACAGGAAGTTTGCAGCTTGCTCTTCCAGAGACAGAATCTGCTTGTAAGTGTGACTGGCGGAAGAGAAGGATATGCGGCATTGAGAAATATGTCAGATCAGATTACAGACGGACTGTATGCTGACACGGAAAAAGAATCGATAGAGATTTCTCTGCCAGATCAGAAAAATGAAGGATTTAAGGATGCTTCCCAGATTCAGTATGTTTCTCTGGCAGGTAACTATGCGCAGAGTGGTTTCTCTTATCACGGCGCTATGCGTGTGTTCAAGGTTATTATGAATTATGAGTATCTGTGGCAGAATATTCGTGTGAAAGGTGGTGCATATGGATGCAGCACAAACGTAGGAAGAAATGGAGATGTCTGCTTCCTGTCGTATCGTGATCCGAATCTTGAACGGACTTTAGAGGTATATCGCGGCGTGACAGATTATCTGAAAGAGTTTGAACTTGATGAGCGCGGGATGACGCGTTTTGTGATTGGGGCTTTCAGTGAACTGGATGCACCACTGACTCCGATGAGCCAGGGAAGAAGATCTCTGCTTTCCTACCTGACTGGTGTGTCATATGAGATGATTCAGAAAGAACGAGAACAGGCACTTCATACCTGTCCGCAGGATATCAGAAATCTGGCAGAAACCATGCAGGCTGTACTGGATCATAGTTATATCTGTGCGATTGGAAACGAAGGAAAGCTACAGGAAGAAGCAGACCTGTTTGATGTATTAAAGACATTATAAAGAACGAATGATGACAGTTCAGAATTCAGCTGCATGCGATTTGGCTTTGTACTGTATGCAACTGAATTCGATATGAGAAGGAGAAAATTGTATGAATGCAAATTTTAAATCAGGATTTGTAACATTGATTGGCAGACCGAATGTGGGAAAATCTACTTTGATGAATCAGCTGATCGGTCAGAAGATTGCCATTACATCCAAGAAACCACAGACAACAAGAAATCGAATCCAGACTGTGTATACAGATCCGGACCGTGGCCAGATTGTTTTCCTGGATACTCCTGGAATTCATAAGGCAAAAAATAAGCTGGGTGAATATATGGTTACAGTAGCGGAACGTACTTTACAGGATGTGGATGTTATTGTCTGGCTGGTAGAACCAAGTACATTTATCGGTGCAGGAGAACAGCATATAGCAGAGCAACTGCGCAAATCTAATTTGCCGGTCATTCTGGTTATTAATAAAACAGATACGGTCAAAAAAGAAGAAGTATTACTGTTTATTGATGCGTATCGCAAAATCCTGGATTTTGCCGAGATTATTCCGGCATCTGCACTACACGGAGACAATACGGATACGATCATTGATATGATTTTTAAATATTTACCATATGGACCGATGTTCTATGATGAGGATACCGTAACAGATCAGCCGGAGCGTCAGATTGTGGCGGAGATTGTTCGTGAGAAGGCGTTACATGCACTGGATGAAGAAATCCCACACGGAATTGCTGTTACCATTGAATCTATGAAGCAGAGAAAGAATGGAATGACAGATATCGAGGCTACGATTATCTGTGAGCGTGATTCACATAAGGGTATTATCATCGGAAAAGGTGGAGCTATGCTGAAAAAAATCGGAAGTAATGCCCGGTTTGAAATTGAAAAAATGCTGGAATGCAAAGTCAATTTGCGTCTTTGGGTCAAGGTTCGTAAGGGCTGGCGTGACAGTGATGTTCAGATGAAAAATTTTGGATATAATATTAATGAATAATTGACCTGTGATTGCATACGCTAACAATATCTGAAGGATTGGGAGGAGTATGCAATGGAAGATAAAAAATGGCTGAGCTTTGAAAAAACCGGACGGGTTACAGATTATTTAACGTATTGCCAGAGCAGTATTGGCAAATATGCGGAATATGAAACAGACAGCCAGGGAAGATGTGGAAATATATATGGGGCAGACGTACATTCTGACAGGAATAATTCTGAATACGATGCCAGTGGGAGAATACGATAAAAGAATCACGATTTTAACCCGGGAACGGGGGAAAATTACTGCTTTTGCCAGAGGAGCAAGAAGACCGAAAAGTTCTTTGCAGGCAGCAACGAACCTGTTTTGTTTTGGCAGTTTCGAGGCATATGAGGGACGCAGTTCTTATACGGTAGTAAAAGCAGAAATCAGTAATTATTTCAGAGAACTGGCGACGGATCTGGACAAGACATACTATGGCTGTTATTTTCTGGAACTGGCAGATTATTTCTGCCAGGAAAACAGCGACTGTGTGAATCAGTTGAAACTGGTCTACCAGACACTGCGTGCACTGAATGTGCCTTCCCTTTCTCCGAAACTGGTGCGTGTGATTTATGAATTAAAGACGTTGGTATATTTTGGAGTATATCCAAACGTATTTGCATGTACTGCCTGTGGGAGCAGGGAAAATCTCTGGTGTTTTGATGAGAAGAGCAATGGTGTTATGTGCAGGGACTGCCAGCCTGGACCGGCAAAGTATCCGTTAGATGATGCGGCATTATACACGATGCAGTACATAGTGACGGCTCCTGTCGAAAAATTGTATACTTTTACAGTAACTGAGGAAGTATTCGGTCAGGTGAGAAAGCTGATTCAGTATTATATAAACCAGTATGTAGAAAAAGAATTAAAGACAGTTGCTTTTTTAACATAGGAATACTTGCAATCAGAAACGGAAACCGTTATAATTTAGAAATTGATGTGAATGCAGACAGCATACGTCAATTTCTGAATTATTTTGCAGATATTGCAGAAACAGTATGTCTGTGATAAAAACTTCGGGCAGACTGGATTTGGAGGATGAGATATGAGAAAAAGAATGGTGGCGCTTAGCTGCTGTATCGGTATGTGCATGCTGATGGCTGCGTGTGGAACGAAACTGGATGTGCAGGAGAATACGATCGCATTGCAGCGGAATGGCAAGATTCTGGAGGCTGCCGTGGAAACCTTTGATCAGTCCTATTATAAGGAAGATGAACTGAATAGCTACATACAGAATGCCGTGGATGATTATACGGCAGAACACGGGAAAAAGTCGGTGTCTGTGACGGAGTCAAAGGTAGAGGAGAAAAAAGCATATCTTACGCTTCAATATGAAAATGCAGAGACCTTTCAGGATTTTTCAGGTATTGAATGTTTTTCCGGAAGTATTGTGGAAGCACAGTCGGCAGGTTATGATTTTGAACAGGATTTTTATCCGGTGACAGATGGCAAAGCGGATAAGAAGACAGTTAGAGGATCTTCACTGTTGGAGGATGATGATCTGAAAGTTCTGATTGTAAAAGAGAATTCTGATCTGATCGTCCCGGGAAAAATAGCATATGTTTCTACAGAGGGCACAGAAGTGACATCTGAAAAACAGGTGAATGTCACACAGAAACAGCAGGATACAGATGAATCCGTGTTGGTATATGTACTGTATCGGTAATGATATCTGCAGATGTACAGGAACTTGATAAATTAGGGTTTGCGAAATGGCAGAGACGTTTGGCACCTAAAAATAAATGGAAGAAAGAGGACATATCATGGAAAAGACAATGGAAAAAATTGTAGCACTGGCAAAATCCAGAGGATTCGTATATCCGGGATCTGAGATTTACGGTGGACTTGCAAATACATGGGATTATGGAAATCTTGGTGTGGAATTGAAAAATAATGTAAAAAGAGCATGGTGGCAGAAATTCATTCAGGAAAGCCCGTACAATGTAGGTGTTGACTGTGCGATTCTGATGAATCCACAGACATGGGTAGCTTCCGGACATCTTGGCGGATTTTCTGATCCTCTGATGGACTGCAAAGAGTGCCATGAGCGTTTCCGCGCAGACAAGATCATTGAGGATTTTGCAGCAGAGAATAATATTGAATTAAAAGGCTCTGTAGATGGTTGGACACAGGAAGAGATGAAAGCATTTATCGCTGACAATAACGTTCCGTGCCCGACCTGTGGAAAACACAATTTCACAGATATCCGTCAGTTCAACCTGATGTTCAAGACTTTCCAGGGTGTCACAGAGGATGCAAAAAATACCGTATATCTTCGTCCGGAGACCGCACAGGGTATTTTTGTAAACTTTAAAAATGTACAGCGTACATCCAGAAAGAAAATTCCATTTGGTATCGGACAGATCGGTAAATCCTTCCGTAACGAGATCACACCGGGTAACTTTACCTTCCGTACCAGAGAGTTCGAGCAGATGGAGCTTGAGTTCTTCTGCGAGCCGGATACTGATCTGGAGTGGTTTGAGTACTGGAGAAACTTCTGTATCAACTGGCTGAAATCTCTTGGCATGAAAGAAGAAGAGATGCGTGTCCGTGATCATGACCAGGAAGAGTTATCTTTCTATAGTAAAGCAACCAGTGATATCGAGTTCTTATTCCCGTTTGGCTGGGGTGAACTCTGGGGTATCGCAGACCGTACAGATTACGATCTGACACAGCATCAGAATACATCCGGACAGGACCTGACCTATTTCGATGACCAGAAAAACAAAAAATACATTCCATATGTTATCGAGCCATCTCTGGGTGCAGACCGTGTGGTACTTGCATTCCTGTGCGGTGCATATGATGAGGAGAATATCGGAACAGAGGAGAAACCGGATGTAAGAACTGTCCTTCATTTCCATCCGGCACTGGCTCCGGTTAAGATCGGTGTCCTTCCGTTATCTAAAAAATTAAATGAGGGCGCAGAGAAAGTATTTGAGCAGCTTTGCAAAAAATACAACTGTGAGTTTGATGACAGAGGAAATATTGGTAAACGTTATCGTCGTCAGGATGAGATCGGTACACCATTCTGTGTAACATACGATTTTGATTCCGAAGAAGATCATGCAGTTACTGTCCGCGACCGTGACACTATGGAGCAGGTTCGTATTCCGATTGCTGAGCTGGATGCATATTTCGCAGACAAATTTACATTCTAGTGAAAAACATTTAAATAAGAAAAAGAATTTGTAAAAATCTTTTGCTCCGCGAGGGCGCACATTGTCTGGGAGACAATGGTTTTGCGCCGAC
>NZ_JRFU01000090.1 GCF_003122485.1 Eubacterium ramulus | reverse complement strand
TGTTTCGTTAGAAATTTCACAAAAAAGGTTGAAATCTGCAAAATTTGTGGTAAAATATAGACGAAGTTTCGGGGAAAACACGAAACGAAATGTGAAAAATTGCTAAAAACAGCAGAACTTTATCTGCTTGCAAAACACAATGTATATTTTAGGAGGAATTAGAAATGGCAAAATGGGTGTACTTATTTAGCGAAGGTAACGCCAGCATGCGCGAACTTCTTGGAGGTAAAGGTGCAAACCTTGCTGAGATGACAGGTCTTGGACTTCCGGTACCACAGGGCTTCACTATTACTACAGAGGCTTGTACACAGTACTACGAGGATGGCCGTGAAATTAACGATGAGATTCAGGGACAGATCAACGAGTACATTGGTAAGATGGAAGAAATTACTGGTAAAAAATTCGGTGACAAGGAGAATCCATTGCTCGTATCAGTTCGTTCTGGTGCAAGAGCTTCTATGCCGGGTATGATGGATACAATCTTAAACCTTGGTCTGAATGAGACAGTAGTTGAGGTATTAGCAGAGAAATCCGGAAATCCGCGTTGGGCATGGGATTGCTATCGTAGATTTATTCAGATGTATTCCGACGTTGTTATGGAAGTCGGCAAAAAATATTTCGAGCAGCTCATCGATGAGATGAAAGAGAAAAAAGGCGTTACTTATGACGTAGAGCTTACAGCAGAAGACTTAAAAGAACTTGCTGGACAGTTCAAAGCTGAGTACAAAGCTAAAATCGGACAGGACTTCCCGGATGATCCGAAGGAGCAGTTAATGGGAGCTGTTAAAGCAGTATTCCGTTCTTGGGATAACCCACGTGCAAACGTTTACCGTCGTGACAACGATATCCCGTATAGCTGGGGTACAGCTGTAAACGTACAGGCTATGGCATTTGGTAACATGGGTGATGACTGTGGTACAGGTGTTGCATTTACTCGTGACCCGGCTACAGGCGAGAAGAAACTGATGGGTGAGTTCCTGATCAATGCACAGGGCGAGGACGTAGTTGCTGGTGTTCGTACACCGATGCCGATCGCTAAGATGGAAGAGGAATTCCCGGAAGCATATGCTCAGTTCGTTCAGGTTTGCAAAACTCTGGAAGATCACTACAGAGATATGCAGGATATGGAGTTTACTGTTGAGAACAGAAAACTTTACATGTTACAGACACGTAATGGTAAGAGAACAGCTCAGGCTGCATTAAAGATCGCTTGTGATCTGGTAGATGAGGGAATGAGAACAGAGAAAGAGGCTGTAGCTATGATCGAGCCACGTAACCTTGACGCTCTGCTTCACCCGACATTCGATACAGCAGCATTAAAAGCTGCTACACCAATCGCAAAAGCACTTGGCGCTGCTCCTGGAGCTGCTTGTGGTAAAATCGTATTTACAGCAGATGACGCTGTAGAATGGGCTGAGAGAGGCGAGAAAGTTGTTCTGGTTCGTCTTGAGACATCTCCGGAAGATATCACAGGTATGAAAGCTTCTCAGGGTATCCTGACAGTTCGTGGTGGTATGACATCTCATGCAGCAGTAGTTGCTCGTGGTATGGGTGCTTGCTGTGTATCCGGATGTGGCGATATCATTATGGATGAAGAAAACAAGAAATTTACACTTGCAGGAAAAGAGTATCATGAAGGTGATGTAATCTCCTTTGATGGTTCTACAGGTAATATTTATGACGGAGCAATCCCGACAGTTGAAGCTACTATCGCCGGCGAGTTCGGAAGAATCATGGCTTGGGCTGACAAATATAGAAAATTAAAAGTTCGTACAAATGCTGATACACCGGCAGATGCTAAAAAAGCTCGTGAGCTTGGTGCAGAAGGTATCGGACTTTGCCGTACAGAGCATATGTTCTTCGAAGGCGACAGAATTGACGCTTTCCGTGAGATGATCTGTGCAGATACAGTAGAAGAGAGAGAAGTAGCTCTTGAGAAAATCTTACCGTATCAGCAGGGTGACTTCGAGCAGTTATACGAGGCAATGGAAGGCGAAGCAGTTACAATTCGTTTCCTTGATCCGCCACTTCATGAGTTCGTTCCGACAGAGGAAGAGGACATCAAGAAACTGGCAGATGCTCAGGGTAAATCCGTAGAGCAGATCAAAGCTATCATTGAAGGTCTGAAAGAGTTCAACCCGATGATGGGACATCGTGGATGCCGTCTTGCTGTAACATATCCGGAAATCGCTAAAATGCAGACAAAAGCAGTTATCCGTGCAGCAATCAACGTATCCAAAGCTCATCCGGATTGGAACATGGTACCAGAGATCATGATTCCGTTAGTAGGCGATATCAAAGAGTTAAAATATGTTAAGAAATTTGTTACAGAGACAGCTGACGCTGAGATCGCAGCAGCAGGTGTTGATCTGAAATACGAAGTTGGTACTATGATCGAGATCCCGCGTGCAGCATTAACAGCTGACGAGATCGCTACAGAGGCTGAGTTCTTCTGCTTCGGTACAAACGACTTAACACAGATGACATTTGGTTTCTCCCGTGATGATGCAGGTAAATTCCTGGATGCTTACTATGACGCTAAGATCTTCGAGAATGATCCATTTGCAAAACTGGATCAGGATGGAGTTGGTAAACTGATGGAGATGGCACTGAAACTTGGTAAACCGGTTCGCCCAACATTACATTGTGGTATTTGTGGAGAGCACGGCGGAGATCCTTCTTCCGTAGAGTTCTGCCATAAGATCGGACTTGATTACGTTTCCTGCTCACCATTCCGTGTACCGATCGCTCGTCTTGCAGCAGCACAGGCAGCAATCGCTGATGAGAAATAAAATTTCTAGTTGATTCATATGACTAAATAATTTATAATAGGCATATCGCATGACGCGGTATGCCTATTATTTTGAAAGGAACAAAGGAACAGTGGCAAAGAGTCAGAAAACCTATGGGATAGTCGTGGACTATTTTAAGAAAAAAATTATAGCGGGAGATTTAAAACCTGGAGAGAAACTTCCGCCGGAGCGGGAGATTGCGGAGGAACTGGGGGTCAGCCGTAATTCTGTTCGGGAAGCCATTCGTTTTATGGATATGACAGGTGTTATATCTTCCCAGCAGGGATCCGGTAATTATATTACCTGTGATTTCCAGAGCAGTCTGGAGGAAACCATGGGCATGATGTTTGCCATGGATCAGATTGATTATATACAGATCAGCCAGATTCGTTATTCTCTGGAGCGTCTGGCGTTTACACTGGCGTTGGATCATGCTTCTGAGGAAGAAATCCGACTGATGGAGGAGTACGTCAATAAGCTGGATAAGAGTACGGATGCCAGCGTGAACAATGAACTAGATAAGAAAATTCACTATACATTGGCAAGAGCTTCGGGAAATGTTTTGATTCTGGATATTCTGGAAGCGTGTTCCAGTGTCATTGACGAATTTGTCAAAGATCTGCGTCGGGAGATCATTCGAAAAGAATCTGGAAAAGAAGCATTAAATGCCTGTCATCATCGGATTGTCAAAGCACTGCGGGAGCATAATCGTGAAGATGGCATTCTGGCACTGAAGGAGCATTTTGCCATTATTGATGAGATTCTGTTGGAATGGAAGAATCGATAAGCAGACAGAGAAGAAAATGAGTACAAAGAGAAAACCACAGCTTGGAGGAGAACAAGCTGTGGTTTTCTTTTTGTTTTGAGGAAAAATATTGAATATAAAAGTAATATCTCAATGTTGTTGAATAAACGGAGTGACATCTGTAGTGCGCAGTGCAGTCTCCGCAACTTCCCATATCTTTGAATCTACACCGTGAGAGGCATAGGAAGGGCGCAGATGATCCTGCATGGCTTTGATACAGGCGTTCGTATTGCGATCATTTAATGCCTGAAGGATATCCAGGTGACCAGCAAGATTACAGAACGTAGCTCCGTTTTCGGAATAATGCTGAATCTGGATCAGACGACCTTTTTTGGTAAGCTGTTCCTGAATGTCAGTAAATACCTGATTGCCGGAAAGCTCCACTAAAACCTGATGAAATTTGAAATCCAGCCGGATTCGTTCCATAATATCATTTCGATCAGAGGCACGCTGGCAGTCTGCAGCAATGCTCATCAGATCCTGTAAGTCTTTGTTACTTGCGTTTAATACGATCAGCGGTGCGACAGTAGTGTCGATCGCAAGGCGAACCAAACCGATATCCTGTTTCTCCTTTGCGGTAAATGTATGGATCCGGGCAAATGTGCCGGTAGAGAGATCTACCAGACCATCGCCGGCAAGGCGTCGGATTGCTTCGCGCACCGGTGTGCGGCTGATTTCCAGTTCGTTAATAAGCTGCTGTTCCACTAGTCGGTCGCCAGACTGATACTTCAATGAATATATCATATCAAGCAGCTTTTCATAAGCTGTGTCTGCTAATGTCTGTTTCATATGGTTATACCTATCCCTTATCTTCAACCCGAAAGTTGATACTGCGAAGAACAAATACTATATAGAAGAAACAGAACTGTTTTTTCTATAGCAGGATAAGTTCTATGTTGGTAGTTACATTTTTGATACCACTAGTATATAATTTTTGAAACTGTTTGTCAATCTATAAAATTGTATACCAAAATAAAAAGAAAATGGCGATATGTTAATGGTTAAAAAATCTGATAAATTTGCTTTGGATGTCAAAAAAAGAGAAAAATAAAGCTAATAATGCAAAGTGCAAAAAAGTAACTGTAGGAAATTGTGCATATTTTATAAAGTAAATAAATTTAAATAAAAATAATTGGCACAAATGCCCCATAGATGTATATTGCAAGCAGGAAGTATATTATTTCCGAAATAGTATACAATTCAAGAAAAGAAATACCAGTAAAAACATAATGGTATACAATTTATGAAAAGAAATACCGCGGAAGATAGTAATGGATACGATTTATGAAAGGAGATGATTGTTTGTCAGAGTATATCCTTGAAATGAAAGATATCAGCAAGGGCTTTGCAGGGGTTAAGGCTCTGGATCATGTACAGTTGCAGGTGAAACCCGGTGAGGTACATGCCAGTTTACGAAAATATCAGATGGGAGATGACTCCCACCTCTATAGGTGGTGAGAAACAAG
>NZ_JRFU01000009.1 GCF_003122485.1 Eubacterium ramulus | reverse complement strand
CTGAAAGTCACAAAAGGTATTTCTAAAGCTCATTCATACTGGAAATCATGAAACGCTCAGTATGAATGAGAAGATTACCTTGTTAAAACCCCAAATTATATCAAATATGTATGCGGTACTTTATTGTTACGTCCTTATCATTTTTCTCTTTTTGAAATGCTGCATACATGTTTACCTATCATTTTATAATTTCATCAGAATCCAACAAAATCGTAAATGGTCCGTCATTGAGCAGTTCCACTTTCATATCAGCACCAAAACTTCCAGTCTCTACCACAGGGACCTCTTTTTTGCAGGCAGCAATGATATATTCGTATAAGCTATTTGCAAGTTCTGGATTTCCTGCCTTAATAAAAGACGGGCGATTTCCTTTTTTGCAATCTGCATATAAGGTAAACTGAGAAATCAGCAGCAGTTCGCCATCTACGTCCTTAAGTGCCAGATTTGTTTTTCCGTTTTCATCCTCAAAAATGCGCATACCGATCAGTTTTTTGATCATTTTATCCGCGATTTCTGTATTATCTTCTTCAGAAACACCGATCAGAACCATAAATCCTTTTCCAATTTTTCCGATCACTTCATTGTCTACGGTTACGGAAGCGTGCTGTACACGCTGAATTACAAATTTCATAACTTCAAAATCCTTTCTCTTTAAACCTATAGAAACAAATACGTGTATTATTTTTTACTTCTTCATGCATACACATAGTTCTATTCACATTTGTATAATACAAAACAAATGTTCGAAAAGGTTTACCAAAATGTTATTATATGTTATCATAGTATATAATTTTCGACACAAAATCAATATAGAAACGGGGAAACAATACATATGAAATTGCAGCAGCTGCTAAGTCTTACCAGAAAAGCAGTAGATACTTATAAATTAATTGAGGAAGGGGACCGAATTGCCATCGGCGTATCCGGCGGAAAGGACTCTCTGGCGTTACTATATGCCCTGCACGGTCTGCAACGTTTTTATCCGAAGCATTTTACCCTGACAGCGGTCAGTGTAGATCTTGGCATGGAAGGTTTTGATCTGAGTCCGGTCACGCAGTTTTGTGAAGAACTTGACATTTCACATCATATCATAAAAACACAGATCGGACAGATTGTATTTGAAGAACGCAAGGAGAAAAATCCATGTTCCCTGTGTGCAAAAATGCGAAAAGGTGCATTATACAACGCAGTCAAAGAGCTTGACTGCAATAAAGTCGCTTATGCGCATCACAAGGATGATTTTATTGAAACAATGATGATGTCCATGATTTATGAAGGACATTTTTACTGTTTCCCACCAAAAACCTATCTGGACCGCATGGAATTGACCATTATCCGTCCGTTTTTGTATGTGGAGGAAGCAGATGTTATCGGATTTAAAAATAAATACAACCTTCCGGTAGTAAAAAATCCATGTCCTGCAGATGGAGCAACCAGACGTGAATATGTCAAACAGCTCATCCGGTCCATCAACCATGAAAATCCGGGGGCAAAGACACGTTTGTTTACTGCATTGATCAACGGGCATATCCCGGACTGGGAAGGACAGAAAGACTGATATTTTAATATGAGTAGTAAAAATTCCCTTTTCTCTGATGAATGAAAAAGCAGGATACGAACATAATTTTTTTAGAAAGAATGGTTTTATATGAAAGAACGAAAATACAGTGATCAGATTAATATTGAAAACGAGCAGAAACTCCGCGCGCTGGTAGCTGAACTGCCGCATTTCTGTCGGGAATATTTTATCGGTATTGAGCCGTCAACGTCTTCCCGTACACGGATTGCCTATGCCTACGACCTTGGCGTCTTTTTTCACTATCTCCATGAAAACAATGCCGCACTTTCAAAAATGGAGATCGTCGATTTCCCAATTGATATTTTGGAGCAGATTACACCGATGGACATCGAAGAATATCTGCAATATTTGAAATTTTATCATCATAACGGGAAAGAATATACCAATGACGAACGTGGTCAAATGCGAAAACTTGCCTGTCTGCGCAGTTTTTACAATTATTTCTTCCGCAAGGAGATCATTGAAAAAAATCCTGCTGCACTGGTGAAAATGCCAAAACAGCATGAGAAAAATAT
The DNA here is from genome assembly GCF_003122485.1 of Eubacterium ramulus. Taxonomy (GTDB): domain Bacteria; phylum Bacillota; class Clostridia; order Lachnospirales; family Lachnospiraceae; genus Eubacterium_I; species Eubacterium_I ramulus_A. The sequence continues at coordinate 95,624 of NZ_JRFU01000009.1, read as the reverse complement.
CGTCCGTCTGGATGTGGATGAGATTGCTATTTTACTGGATGAGGCGGAATCTGGCGAGAAGTTAACGGAGCGTCAGAAGATTTATCATAACAAAACAAAAAAACGGGATATGGCGATTTTGACGCTTTTGCTTGGCACCGGAATCCGTGTTTCTGAATGTGTCGGTCTGGATCTGAATGATATTGATCCCAAAAACAACGGCATTAAGGTTCACCGGAAAGGTGGTTCCGAGGTTATGGTATATTTTGGCGATGAAGTAGCCGAGGCGCTGGATGCCTATCTGGATGAACGATTGGAAATGGAGCCGAAGGAAGGCAGTACCGAAGCGGTATTCCTTTCCATGCAGAACAAACGGATCAATGTACGCAGTGTGGAAAATCTGGTCAAAAAATATTCCCGCCTTGTGACAACGGTAAAAAATATCACACCACATAAGTTGCGCAGTACCTATGGTACGACACTTTATCAGGAAACCGGTGATATTTACCTTGTTGCAGATGTGTTAGGACACAAAGATGTCAATACGACAAAGAAACACTATGCGGCACAGGCGGACAGCAGGCGCCGGATGGCAGCAAAAGCAGTTCGTCTGCGGGAAAAACAACCTGATTCTGAAGAAGAATAATATTCCTTATGTAAGTGTGCTCATAAAAAATACAGATACCAAATACATCGATGCACTTATCTTAATAAGTATGCTTATTAAAAACAGGTCTAAATAATAAACGGTTGCACTGATTGAAAAAAACATGCCCTGATTCGCAATCTTACCCTTGTGCATTATTTTTCAGTGTGCTATAATTTGATTCGATATTGAGAAAAGCGATGAAAGAACAAGTACTGTATGCAGGAACATTCCAGAGAGAGCAGGATTGGTGGAAGCTGCTTATGAGAATCATACAGGAAGACCAGTCTTGAGCTGTGCGTGAAAAGAGATTTGTCAGACCTGTTTTGCAGGACAGATTTTTTAAGCGTCACCGTTTTGCCGCGTTACAGGCTGAATAAGTAAAACATTAAGGTGGAACCGTGTATGTATGCACCCTTAAGTATATCTGGCAGCAGGTATATTTAAAGGTGCTTTTTTAGTTTATAGAAGCAACTCAATAAACAAAGGTTCTGGAAAGGAAAAACAATGGTTAATTTTAAAGAAGATGAACAGTTAAACATGCTCAATCACTCCTGTGCCCATCTGATGGCTCAGGCAGTAAAGCACCTGTATCCGCAGGCAAAATTCTGGGTTGGACCGGTTGTAGCAGAGGGATTCTACTACGATATCGATCTTGGCGATGACGTTATCCGTGATGAGGATATCGCAGCTATCGAAAAAGAAATGAAAAAAGTTGCAAAATCCGGCAAAAAGATCATCCGTCATGAGATTTCCAAAGAAGAAGCTATGGAAATGTTCAAAGATGACAGCTATAAACTGGATCTGATCTCCAATCTGGAGGATGGCAATATTTCCTGTTATACACAGGGTGATTTCACAGACCTCTGTCGTGGACCTCACGTAGACAACGTAAAATTATGCCGTCACTTCAAACTGATCAGACATTCCGGCGCTTACTGGAAAGGCGACAGCAAAAACAAAATGCTGCAGCGTATCTATGGTGTATGTTTCCCGACAGCAGAAGAACTGGAAGCACACCTGCAGTTATTAGAGGAAGCAAAAGAGCGTGACCACAGAAAGATCGGTAAAGACATGGGTCTGTTCATGGTAGACGATTTGGTTGGACGTGGACTTCCGATGTTCCTTCCGAAAGGATATGTCATCTGGCAGGAATTGGAAAACTACATCAAAAACAAAGAGCGTAAACTTGGTTATCAGCACGTTATGACTCCATGTGTTGGTACTGTAGATCTGTATAAGACATCCGGACACTGGGATCACTACAAAGACAACATGTTCCCGGCTATGGAAGTTGAGGGAGAGTCTTTCGTATTAAGACCGATGAACTGCCCGCATCACATGATGATCTATGCAAACAGAATCCATTCTTACAAAGATCTGCCGATCCGTATCGGTGAGATCGCACATGACTTCCGTTTTGAAGCAAGCGGTACTTTAAAAGGTATCGAGCGTGGACGTCACTTCTGCCAGAATGACGCACATCTGTTTGTAACTCCGGAGCAGATCAAAGACGAGTTCTCCAAAGTAGTAGACCTGATCTTCTCTACTTACAAAGATTTCGGTATTACAGATTACAGATGCGTGCTGTCTCTGCGTGATCCGGAAGACAAAGAGAAATATCATGATGATGATGAAATGTGGAACAAAGCTGAAAACGCACTTCGTGAGGTTATGGATTCCCTTGGTATCGAGTATACAGAGGAAATCGGCGAGGCTGCTTTCTACGGACCTAAGCTTGATGTAAACGTAAAACCGGCTGTTGGTAATGAGTATACACTTTCTACCTGCCAGCTTGACTTCTGTCTGCCGGCTAAATTTGAGCTGACTTATGTAGACCGCGACGGCGAGAAAAAGACACCGGTTGTTCTTCACCGTGCAATCCTTGGTTCTCTGGATCGTTTCATGGCTTACATCCTTGAGGAGACAAAAGGAAACCTGCCGACATGGTTAGCACCGGTTCAGGCACGTATCATGCCGGTTAAAACAGATGATCCGGAACTGAACGAGTACGCTCAGAAAATCTATGATGCACTGGATGCAGCAGATGTTCGTGTTGAGCTGGATAACAGAGCAGAGAAACTTGGCTACCGTATGAGAGAAGGACAGGTTCAGAAAGTACCATACCTTCTTGTTATCGGTATGAAAGAGAAAGAGGACGGAACCGTTGCATACCGTCTCCATGGTCAGAAAGAGACAACGGTTCTTCCGTTAGACGAGTTTGTTACAAAACTGACAACTGAAATCGAAACAAAAGCAAGATAGGATTTCGTAAGATTTCCTTACCGTAAATAATAAAAATGAGTTCTGCTTTCTGTATGTAATGTACAGATAAGTGGAGCTCATTTTTTGTATCTTACTTTCAATTAATTTTCGCTTCTATCTACGTTGAATAATCAAAAATTTACCTTCCCCAAATCTCTATTTCTTCATTTCCTCTAAAAATAGCGGAATCAGCGGATTTTCATTTTCCTTTGAATAAATCACATATAAAATCTCCTGAATTCCATCGGTTTCCAATGGAATATAAGAGAGGTTCAGTGGCATAGATGCCTTTTCAACCTCCAGTTCGGTCAAAATTCCAATTCCCATACCAGCTGCCACCATAGTCTGTATCGTTGCTGCGTCATCGTTTGTTCTGGAAATATTCTGCATCAGATCATTTCGCAGATAACCTGCCGGAAAATCATGGGGAAATTCTGATTTACTACGACTGAAATTGTGGATGATCAACCGTTCGTATTTTAAGTCTTCCTGTGTGATCATTTCACGATGACTCAATGGATGTTCCGGTGGAATGACTGCAAAAAACGGATATTCTCCAATTTTTGTGATTTCTGTCGTATCCGGATAGGAGAGCAGTGAACTTTCCACATTAAAAATAATATCATATTCCCCCATTAGAAACTCATCATGCAATGCCACCGCATTGTCCCTTTTCAGATCAATGCCAACACCCGGATATTTGAAATAAAAATTTTGTACATTTCTTGGAAAACTTCCCATCTCCATACATTTGATATACCCGATCCGCAACGTTCCTTTTTGACCACGCTGTACCGAATGTACCCGCTCAATAGAATCGCTGACTTTTGCCAGAATCTGTTCCGCTTCCCGCATAAATACCTGTCCGGAATCCGTCAGTGAGATACGATTATTTTTCCGTACAAACAGATCCAGCTTCAGTTCTTTTTCCAGACTACGGATCTGCTGCGTGATGGCAGACTGTGAAACAAAAAACATCTCTGCGGTCTTGGAAAAATTCAGATTATGTGCCGCAGATACAAAGTATTCTAATTGTTGTAACGTCATGGTTCCCCTCCATTTTTCTTATGCTTTCCAGAAAATAGTATCAATTTTTCCCGAGATAATACAATTTCAAATGCCTGATACAGCGTCTTTCCATAAGTTATACTTATACTATCATCTTTCTTTCCTGTTTGCAACAATCCACGCCTGCCTTTATAATTTTAAGTATCAGATAACAAGTACGTTACGTTTTTTTGTACGAAGAAGGAGGATTTTATTATGGGAGAAATCACGTATCAGCCGCTGCGCAGTCTGATCTATGTAGACTGTGTCAAAGAAGAGTACCGTCACAAATTGCAGCACTGGCTTTATTATTATCATGCACCGGAAAGCATTGCAAAATTTGAGCCTTGGGTAACAAAATATGCGTTTTACAATGCACTTCCGACCCCACCACAGGGAGAGCGTTTTGGTACATACCGTATGCAGCTCACCGAGCATTACTGGATGGTAAATCCGATGAGTCAGGAAAGCCTGGTTAATTCACTGAACGAATATTTCCCGATCGATGCCATGATCTGGCAGGGAACCCTTCCGGAAAATGCAAAAGAGGACGGATTTATGGCAGATGGTGAAGCTGCCCGTGCTTCCGGTGGTGATAATGGATGCCCGCCATTTATTTTTGCCTTTTTACCGATTTTCTGGGAGCAAGATCTCAAAGGTGCCGGTCGTACTATGGTGGATGGTCCGAATTACCGCTGGCAGTTTTTGGTTTCCTATCCGGAAGGACACAAAGAAGATGGTGATCAGTGGATGATGAACGAAATATTACCTGCATTTGCGGCAATGCCGGAAGTTACCCGCATGATGACAAGCAAAGTCAAAAAAGAGATCAACAACTGTCATATGGATCGTTGTGTGGAGATGTGGTTTGACGGTCCGGAAGAGTGGTATCACTGTGCCGTTGAAAATGCTGCATCTTTCAAAAAACCGGAATGGGCTGAGTATGATAACTTCCCTTATCTGCGCCCGCAATTCCAGTTTGCAAGCCTGTTTTTGACCGATATCGCAACCAGCGACAATTTGAAACAATACAGAGGCTATCTGCCGATGCGCTAAGTTACTTTGGTTGTAAAACATTTTTACAATAGATGATACAGGAACGCAGATCCTTTACGCCATTCTTTTACTCATACGCAAGTTTTTTGGATCTGCGAAACTGTATAGCATAGTTTAGGACATATTAGGACAATTTTTTTAAGGAGAAAAATAACATGAAGATTTTAGGTATTTCAGGTGGTACTAAAAATGGTGCCAACGATTGTATGTGCAAAGAAGCGTTACTTGCAGCAAAAGAGCAGGGCGCTGAGATTGAATTTGTACGTTTGATGGATCTTGAGATCAAACACTGTACCGGCTGTAAAGCATGTGTTATGAGCCTGTTTTCCGGCAGAGGCAACATGTGTGTATTAAAAGACGACTTCCAATGGTTATTAGATAAAATGCTGGATGCAGACGGAATTATCTTCTCTATTCCGATCTTTGAAAAATGTGCAGCAGGTATTTTCCACACTATTATGGACCGTTTTGGACCGCGTATGGGATTATCCAACAACATTGTTGCGGACAAGATTTCAGCAGCAAATGGTGGTAAACGAATCGATCCGAAATATATGAAAACAAGAGCGGTTTCCTATATGGGAATCGGTGGTTCTGACTGGGCAACAGAGATTCAGAATGATTTCTATCTGCATGCGTTGACTCCGATGTGGAAAGTCATTGATAATGAAGTATTTATGTGGTCTCTTGGTATCTTAACAGATGATTCCAAAGTAGCCCGTGCCCATCAGATTGGTGTAAACCTTGCAGAAGCTGCAAAAGATATCGAACATGCAACCTGGAAAGGTGAGGACGGTGTCTGTCCACATTGCCATTCCAGAAACTTCTACATTGAGGGAGATAACGTGGCAGTCTGCGGTCAGTGCGGTATCCGCGGTAAATTAGTGACAGAGGATGGCAAGGTTCGCTTTACCTTTGAGGAATCCCAGATTGAGCATGCGCATGATACTTTAAGCGGTCAGTTTATTCATGCAGATGATATTCAGAATAATGAGAAAAATGCAGGTGCTGCTGCAAGAAGTGATGAGTATAAAGCAAAAGTTCAGCGTTATGCAGAGGCTATCACAGCAGTTAAACCGGAATAGGAACTATGCATTACCTGTTAAATCAATAAAAATATATGATTTGATAAGCATAAATCAAAAATATAAATCAAAGATATGTAAAAAAATGTAACGTGAAAAGTCCAATATGTTGTTTTAACAACATACAGGGCTTTTCTTTTTGGTTATAATGTGATCAGTATTTCGATAAGAGAGTTTTTTACAAAATAGTTCATATATATCATGTATATAATGTAGTGATTTTGAAGAAAATATGCTGGTTTGTGCCAACCAAAGTCACATACGTTCATGGTTGAATTATTAATCACTGATTTTATCCAAAACATACGAAAAACATATTTACAGCAAAGGAGATTTTTTATTATGGAACAGAAAATGTTTTGTTACCAGTGTGAACAGACTGCCGGATGCAGCGGTTGTACAGGCGCAGCAGGTGTCTGTGGAAAAAATGCAGCAGTCGCTGCCTTACAGGATGAACTGACCGGCGCTCTGATCGGTCTGGCAAAAGCCTGTGGAAATAACCCGAAAACAGAAAACACCGACCGCATCATCATCGAAGGATTATTTACAACTGTCACAAATGTGAATTTTAATACAGAAACATTAACTGCTATGATTCAGGCAGTAAATGACGAAAAGGCAACAGTTGTACCAAACTGCAGCAGCTGCATGTCTCCATGTGGAAATACCTCCAACTATGATATGCAAAATCTCTGGAACGAGCCGGACGAAGATATCCGTTCCCTGAAATCCTTGATTTTATTTGGCATCCGCGGTATGGCAGCTTACGCTTATCACGCAATGGTTCTTGGCTATACAGACGAAACCGTCAACAACTTCTTCTACAAGGCACTGTCCTTTATCAGCTACGATCTGGAAATGGAGCATCTGCTTCCGGTTGTTCTGGAAGTGGGAGAGGTGAACTTAAAATGTATGGCATTGCTGGATCAGGCAAATACCACTACTTATGGTACACCGGTGCCGACCAAAGTACCGCTTACAATTGAAAAAGGTCCATTTATCGTTGTCACAGGACATGACCTCAAGGATCTGGAGCTTCTTCTGGAACAGACGAAAGACAAAGGCATCAACATTTATACGCATGGAGAAATGCTTCCAGCACACGCTTATCCGGAATTAAAAAAATATCCGCATCTGAAAGGAAATTTTGGCACTGCATGGCAGAATCAGCAAAAAGAGTTTGATCATATTCCGGGAGCGGTTTTATTTACCACCAACTGCCTGATGCCAGTGAAACCAAGTTATGCCGATCGCGTATTTACCACAGAGATCGTATCTTATCCGAAAATGGTTCATATCGATGAAAAGAAAGATTTTACACCAGTGATCGAAAAGGCTCTGGAACTGGGCGGATATGACACAGATCAGGAAAAAACAGGCATCAACGGCGGTCATTTTGTTATGACCGGATTCGGACATGGAACCGTATTAGGTGTGGCAGATACTATCATTGATGCCATAAAATCCGGTGCAATCAGCCACTTTTTCTTAGTTGGCGGATGCGATGGTGCAAGAGCTGGAAGAAATTATTATACAGAGTTTGTAAAACAGACACCGGCAGATTCCATCATTTTGACGCTAGCCTGTGGAAAATATCGCTTTAACGATTTTGACCTTGGTGAAATCGGCGGATTGCCACGAATTATGGACATGGGACAGTGTAATGATGCGTACAGTGCCATTCAAGTTGCGGTTGCACTGGCAGAATCATTCCAGTGTGAGGTAAATGAACTTCCGTTGTCTATGGTGCTTTCCTGGTATGAGCAAAAAGCGGTATGTATTTTACTTACTTTATTGCATCTTGGAATCAAGAACATTTATCTTGGACCAACACTTCCGGCATTTATTTCACCGAATGTGCTGAATTATCTGGTAGAGAATTATAATATTGCGCCGATCAGTACACCGGAAGAGGATTTGAAAAAGATTTTAGGATAAAACATTTTAATTCATATCGTAAGTAGTCGGATAAATTTAATTATTCGACTACTTATTTTTCTATATAATATTCTTATATCCATAAACCCAAAGCTTGGAGCAAAAGCCAAAATACAAAGAAGAACAGGAGAGTAGATATACCGCACGAACAGTGGCTATTTTAGCAGAGTTACCAGAATTTTGTACTACATTTTATGATAAAAATCAAACTACATTTTTACCCAAAACACAATATGATTACATGAGGACTATGCGAACCTTTTTGACCTATCTGCAGCAGACACATCCATATTTTAACGATTGCGAACTTACATTATCAGCGAAGAAAAAACGATTTAATGATCAGTACGGATTACGTGACGAAATTATTTATCAAATTTTAAAAGAAACTGAAATTCGGCTTTCTGAACTGGCTGAGTTAAATATTCGTGATTTTGATTTGAAAAATCACAGATTTTATGTGTACAGAACAAAACAGCGATCTACATGGATTTCAATGTCTGATGAATTAACTGATTTGATTGAGAAATATCTGGAAGAGCGATCCGCATATGCATTTGAAAAAGATGCTGAAGCAGTGTTTTTGGTGACAATTGGTCGTTATAAAGGCGCAAGGCTTGGTGTTCGTTCGATAGAGCGTATCGTTATAACTATTCGCAAAAGGCAGCTTTAACGAATAGTTATAAGTTACAGCTATTATATTACCGTCACTACATGTCAATTTAGCCTAAATGTGTAATATTATTCAGGTTGTGCCTGTAAAAATGCTTGTTTTTAGATATTCTTGTGCATATACTATCATTCTTTGCAGTATAAACCTGTAAAAAATCGTTGTTTGCAGCCTTAATCTGTAAAATCTCGTGATTGTTTGCAGGCTCTAATATGTAAAAAGTCGTTGATTTCAGGCAAAAAGTGTAAGAAATTGTTGGCTTCTTGCAGGTTAAAAAGTGTAAAAAGTCGTCATTTTCAACTAATAAGTGTAAGAAGTTGCAATCTTTTTCAGGTAAAATATGTAAGAAGTCAAATATAAAAAAAGCTGGTATCTAAACCAGCTCCTTTAATATTATCTCATAGCTTCTGAATATCCTTTTTACCAATCTTTTCATCTCCTTAAAATATCGTTCAATATACCGTTTTTACTTTTTTTGTTTAGCACATGTTATTTTACTCAACATTTACTACCTGATTTTCATTGATCAACACCAGATTTTGTGTTTCCTTTGCAACATCCAACATCCGCTGTGTAAATCCACTTTTGCCAAACACTCCATAAATAATGTCATAACCTGGATATGATTTTCGAATTTCTCCTGCATCTAGGACTTTCTCTCTCAACGCATAATATACGGGAACATCTACTGGTTTCGCATGATATTTACATTCTCCTGCAAAAATTCGCTTATTCTGATTATCCACCGCCATAACATCTATTTCTGTATCACCAGTATAATCATTCAACCAATAGGCTCCGATCCGGGATGGGACAAAATCAATTGTTCCCTGTTTACATAGATCTGCAAACAGGTCTTTGCAGATATCTTCGTATGCAAACGCAACAAACTTCGTCTCAAAATCTTTCTGCATCTCATCTAACACAATCTGCATATTATCCAGTTCCAGTTCACCTTTGTATGGATACACATATCTAAACCAGAAACGAATGAAATTATCGACAATAAAATATAAGCCTTTTCTGGATTTTTCCGGATTTTTTTCTGTTACCGGAGTCCGTTTTTCTACAAAATCCAAATCAGAAAGTGTTGACAGATACTGTGTCAGTCCTGAAGTTCCCTGCTCCAATGCACTGGCTATTTTTCCGAGTTTGTGATTTCCATCCGCAATTGCTTTTATAATAGAAAAATAATTTACTGCTGTCATAGATTCACTTTTCAGTAAAAAGAAAGGTTCTTCATATAAGAAACCACTTTTTGAAAGAACCGCATTCTTTATCTGTTCGATAAGCGTTTTGTCATCCTCAAAAAATTCCAAATATTTTGGGACACCACCGGTCACTGCGTATTGTTCCACTGCATCTGTAAAAGAAAGATTCTGAACGGCATAAATAGATGTAAATGGCAACGGTGCCAGCCGTATTTGTGACGTTCTGCGACCATATAATGGACTATCATATGATAAAGCATGCTTCTGCATCATTCCAATAAGCGAACCAGATAAAATCAGCATCACATTGTTGTCTTTCAAAATCTCATCCCATGCGTTCTGTAAGATGGAGGAAAAAGCCGGATTCGTTTTCACCAGATATGGGAACTCATCAATAACCAAAACCTTCTTATTCTCAGGCACGTAGTTCGCTATGATCTGAAACAATTCCAACCAGTCTGTAAAAATAGCTTTTTGCAGCAGATTATTTTGGGTTGTTCGTGCAACAACACCTGCCAACCGCTTCATGCTCTGGGATTCAATCTCTTCTGTTGCCAGAAAATAAAAAGCTGTTTTATCTTTCAAAAATTCTTTTATTAACGTTGTTTTTCCTACCCGACGTCGGCCATAAATGACCACAAAGCTACTATCTCGCTTATATTCTGCACCCAGCTTTGCCATTTCGTTTTTTCTTCCAATAAATTTCATGTCATCACCTCTTTTTTACAAAATCCCCTTTATTAATTTAATATAAAAATATTTATGATAATTCAATTTATGATAAATATATTTATATTATAAACCTATAAAATTAAAAGTCAATGTTCAACTTTCTGTTTTCTAGGTGTTTTTCATTGCCTAAACAAATTAATTACATCACATATTCATTACATAAAAAAGAACAACAACATGCATTATAATAATCATAGGCATTCCAACTGTAAAATAATCCTTCTGCGTTTTATGATGCAACAAATATATCGCTATAAGTCCGCCCACGGATCCACCAGCAAATGATAATCCTAGCAGTGTCACGATTCTGATTCTGGAACGATGCGCACAGGCATTAGCCTTATCTATTGCAAATACGATGAATGTTACAAGATTCATGATTCCAAGATATATCAAAAGTATCCGGCGTTCTACAAAAAATTTCCAAAATGCAAGCGTGAAATGCTCTGCATGATGCCCTTTGTAAATCAGCAAAATAATTATCTGGATGATGAAAATACATATAATAAACACCCGAGACATCATATTCTCTTTCACTGCTTTCCTGTCAAAAAGCAGAATCATAAGTAACATACCGGCAGAACCACCAAGCAAAGACACAATCGTTACTATCACATCTATCTGTCCGTTTACTGTATGTCTATACAGGAGCATATTGATCAGATAGACCAATACACCTATCGCATTTATTACCAGTAAATAATATTCAAGTTTTCCTAATTCAAACATTTTTTTCTGTTACCTTTCTGGAATGTAAGATACTTTTCTTATTATACTAAATATATAAAATATACGCAAACAGATGGGGAGCCAAGTAATGAATCAACTACAAGTTGTATCTTTTCCTCTACGTGTTTTTTATAGATATCAGTTTCAAAAGTTGAAAAAATTTAAAGTTTTGAAACTAAAAACTTGCATATACTATTTATGAACAATATAATTATAGAAAAGTCGATTTCAAAAAATAAAAATTTTTAAACTTTTGAAAGTTGTGAACTATGAAACTAATCGAACGTAAAGAATATATTGACTTTAACAGAAATAGTACCTACATCCAAAGCGAAGGCATTAATCAGGATTTCGGAGTCTATGACGCTCCAGATGATTTGCTTGCAGAACATCAGCAGGAAATGTCACCAATAAAGGCACTATTATATCGAACTATCGGTCGCTTTGTTATGAACCGAAATGTCCGAAAAATCAGAAATAATTAAACCATACAAAAGAAAACAATGTTTTTTGAGAAAGCTATGCAAGATACTATAGATGCTGTTGGCGCACTACACGGTATCGTATGTGATTATCTTTCTACACACATCTCTGCCGCGCAGAATGATTACAAACAAAAACAAAGGGGGATACCTATGCTGGCAACTGTATTAATTGACAATATATCCTGTGGTGAAATGGAAGGCGAATGGGGATTAAGCATTTACATAGAATACAATGAAAAAAATATTCTACTTGATACTGGAGCATCTGATTTATTTGCAAAGAATGCCAAAAAACTGGGAAAATCAATAGAATCTGTTGATTATGCTGTACTATCACATGCACATTACGACCATTCAGATTCGATGGCTACATTTTTTAAACTGAACAGCCACGCTCCTTTTTTCTTACGAAAAGGCTGTCAGGAAAATTGTTATGCCAAAAAGTGGATATTCCACAAATATATCGGCTTACCAAAGCACATTTTGACGGATTATCGTGACAGGATAATATACGCTGATAGAGACTATGAGATTATACCTGGCGTATATCTGATTCCTCACAAGACACCGAACCTTAAAATGGTTGGTAAACGTGAAAGTATGTACCGTAAAGAACATCATCGATGGGTATACGATGATTTTTCTCACGAACAGAGTCTGGTATTCCGTACTCAAAAAGGCTTAGTGATTTTCAATAGCTGCTGTCATGGTGGTGTTGCTAATATTATTAATGAGGTGGGAACGACATTCCCAACAGAAAAAGTATATGGCATTATCGGTGGATTCCATCTGTTTAATAAGTCCGAAGAAGAAATCAAAAATGTAATACAGCAAATAAAAGATACTGGTATTAATTATGTCTGCACGGGACATTGCACCAAAGACCGTGCATATAAAATACTTAAAAATGGTCTTGGCGATATCGTACACCAGCTGAAAGTTGGATTGCAGATTGAAATCTGATTTAAAAATATGACGATGAATGCTGCAATTTTCATGTCACAAAGATTTAACCCAAAATACCACCAAGTTCCATTATTGAAACTTGATGGTATTTTTAACTTATATCAGAATTCCATTACAGTGATCTACCTCATGCTGTACGATCTGTGCTGTCCATCCAGACAATTTCTGACGCTGTTTTTTCCATGAAAAATCCTGATATTCTACTTCAATATTTTCATATCTTGTCGTTTTACGAATACCGCTTAATGATAAACAGCCTTCTTCCGTTTCATAAACTCCGCTTTTTGAAACAATAACTGGGTTAAACATGACCACGTCAAAAAATCCCATATTTACAATAATGATGTTCTTCTTTACTCCGATCATATTTGCAGCCATTCCAACACAGCCTTCCCGGTGTGCTTTCAGTGTATCCTGCAAGTCTCTCCCAACCTGCAGATCTGCTTTGGTTGCCGGTTCTGATTTCTGTGCAAGAAACAGCGGATCATGCATAATTTGTTGTACCATATCTTTTTCTCACTTTCCATTATCTTTTGAATTTCTATAATCATATAATAGACTTTTTACCCATGTAATGATCTGATAAGCATCATCAATTCTCTATCCGATAATACATATACATCTATCATTCTGCATCTTTAGTCCAAGTTATCCAGCCCGTCTCTATATACCCGATTCATTGTGGCCTGCGCATGCTCCATCTCTTTCTTCTGAATAATCGCATTGCGGTCACTCAAAATGGCCAGCATCTCATCCACTACATCCTCCGGACGCGGATCTGAAACACGATACAGATAACCAAGCATACGTGTCGCTGTATAATCTGTGTTCATCTGCTTGTACGCAATTTCTCTGCAAAAATCATCTGGATAGCCTTTTTCCTGTAAGGCACGATATAATTCATCTGTTCGATTTTCTGGCATTTTTATCTCCACTCATTACACATTTATATATTTTTGTATCTTTTCACTAGATACATTTTGATGAAACATTTTTTATTTTCTTTACCTTATTATGCTTTATTCTACATACCATTTTTGCTGCATCTTATAGAGCTGATAATATTCACCTTTTTTTGCCAGCAATTCATCATGATTACCAATTTCCACAACTTTTCCTTTCTTCATCACAATGATCTTGTCAACTTCCCGACAAATTCCAATTCTGTGAGAAACAATAATAGCTGTTTTTTCTTTTGCAATCTGCAAAAACATTTTCAAAATAGTTGTTTCCATGATTGGATCCAGAGCAGCAGTTGGCTCATCCAGAACAATCATACTGCTTTCTTTGAACATGCCGCGGGCAATTGCCAGTTTCTGCCATTGTCCAATAGAAAGATCTCTGCCATCAAATTCACTGCCTAACAACGTATTAAGAGCATCCACTTCTGATAACTCCGGTAAATCCATTTGTTTTAAAAGCTCCTGGATTTTGTCAGTATTCCCCATCTGTTTCCAGTCACTGATACCAATATTTTCCTGCAATGTCATCTCATATTTCACAAAATCCTGACTCACGATAGAAACATTTTGATAAAACTCTTTCGTTTCAAGATCCTTGATATTTTGCGTTCCATATAATATCTCACCCTCTTGTACTTTATATAAATCAGTCAGTAATTTTACCAGTGTTGTTTTACCGCTTCCGTTATTTCCTACGATAGCAATGGATTCATTCTTTTTTATATCAAGTGATATGTCAGAAATTGTCAGGTGATCTGTATTCGGATAAGCAAAACATACATTTTTTACATTTATCTTATCAAAATTTGGCTCAAATTTTTCCGTTCCATGTACATCTTCATCGATATCAATAAAGTCATAATAATCTCTTACAAATGCCGCACATTCCGGAATCCGCCCAAGGCTAATCAGAAAATACTTTGCTGCCAACTGAAAAGAGGTGAATGCCACAAGCGAAGCAGCCAGCATACCAAAATCCAACCTATGATTCAGCAAAAGTAAAATTGCTATTATAATGCTAAGCACATAACCGCATTTGCACAAAATCTCACATAGTAAAAAGCTGCAAATATCACGTTTCTTGAAATCCCATAATTCCTGATTCATTGCATCACGGGTCTGATATAATTTTTCTTCGATATAAGATTCAATTCCAAAAATGCGAAGTTCCTTTACCACTCTTTTATCGCCAAATAAATCGTACAGATAATTTCGCCTTCGTTCACCTGCTGCCTGATATTTTTTTAGTTCATAAAATTCTTTTCCACGGATTAATCGAACGACAAAGTACGGAACCACACTCAGTAATGATACTAATGCCAGAAGTGGACTAAATCTGGCTAATATAAATAATGTACTTCCTACCTTCAAAACTTCTGCCAGAATATTGAATACCGACAGACTTAAGTCGGAAAATCTGCCATGCTCAATACAGTCCTGTGCTCGTTTCAGTCGATTGTTGATTTCTACATCCTCATATTGAATCAGTGACAAGCGTCCACCCTTTTCACCTAATTCTATTCCAAGTTGCATACCAACCTTGGAATCAATTTTTACCATGCAGGCATAAAATACACTATTTGACACCTCTGACGCAACAAATACGCCCCATATGACACCTAAATATATCATACTTGTTTTCAGATCTTTCATATATACATGATTTAAAAATACGGAAACCAGCCACGTGTTGACCGCTACCAGAACCGATTGCAGCATCATACAAATAACCTGCATAATAAGTGACCGTGGCGCAATCCTGCGTATATCTTTTAATGAGCGAAATAACAGATCTCTCATTTTTCTATCCCCCATATATATTTCCAAGTTGAATGTATGCAAAACTTACTACACAATTCTGATCAGCATAATTTAAAATATTTTCTCAAAATCATCTATTCTGCACTATGCTGTATACCACTCTGCCTGTTTACAGAATAATGTATAATATATTCCCTGATTTTTCATCAGATCATCATGGTTTCCCTGCTCTATAATATTTCCATGTTTCAGTACCAAAATATGATCTGCCATCTTAGCACTGGCTAATCGATGAGAAATCATCAAACTGCCTCTGGATTTCATAAGCGAACAGAACAACTGATACATTTTGTACTCAGAAACAGGATCCATGGATGCGGTTGGCTCATCAAGAATCACATACGCTGTATCTGTCAAGAAAAGTCTGCTGACCGCTAACCTTTGCCATTGGCCTTTTGACAGATCAACGCCGTCCATTTCCAGCTTCCCTAAATTTCTGTCTAATCCTAAGTCTTTCACATCTTTCAGATTCACCAGTTCCAAGGCATTATTTAACTTATCATCACGATCCAGTTCACCTAAATTGCCAAATCCTATGTTCTCCCGAACCGTCAATTCATACTGGTAAAAATCCTGAAATACGACTTTTATTAATTTTCCAATTTCCTGACTGCTCAATTTATTCAAATCCTGATCATCGATCATAATACGGCCTTTTGTTGGACGATAAAGTCCACACAACAATTTAATAATCGTTGTTTTTCCAGAACCGTTTTCTCCTACCAGTGCAGTACTGCGCGACAGATCAATTTCAAAATTTGCATCATGCAAAACCTCTTTCTCTGAATTTGGATAAGCAAAACTGACATGCTCAAATCGGATACGATGAATCGGATGATCAATATGTCCTGTTCGTGATTCTGTATTTTTCAGTTCAAAAAAGGAACTTATGTAGGATACCTCTTTGATTTCCTTTGAAAAATCCCCAAATGTTTCCAACAGGCTGGTTATGGTACCAACAATACTTAACGTTGTATTGAACAATGCAATAAATAAACCTACAGAAATATGACCTGTCATTACACTATGAATTAGTATCCCTGTGCAGCAGATATACCATAAAGTAGCAAACAAGCTCTTTTTTAACAAAGCTTTTTCAACCTTCTGTAATGTTGCATCTTTTTCTTTCAACATCTTTTCACTCTGTTTTTCCCACAGAGATTTAATATAATCTGTTGCCTGATAGATGATTAATTCTATGAGACTTGTTTTGCTTGTAAGCAACCGTTCATAGTAGGCAACTTTTCGCTCATCCATTGTCTGTTTGGCATACAATTCATACCACAAACTTCCAGCTTTATAATTTTCATACAGCATCGGAATCAAAAACAGTATAAATATAACAATCAACAGATTTGATGCCTGTCGGAAAACTAATACCAAGCCAACTAATGAAATTAAAATTTTTATGATTTCAATGATTTTCCAGTAAATGAGTTTTAATTTTTCTCCCGGATTTTTTGAAATCCTTGAAATAATATCATAAGTCGCACTTTTCTCATAACAACTGTAATCCAGATTTTTATATTTCTGTATGATATCCCGTTCCAGACCATCTGTCATTTTCATATCAAACCGAATTTCAATGCACTTATCAAAACTTGTCAAAATCACATCCAAAAGCAATGCAGCAACAAACAATCCAAATTCCAGATACATTCCCGTTGTAATCTGCTTATGACGCAATAAAATCAGTATATCGTCTATGATTTTCTGAAAAAGTATGGTGTTGATTGGAACAAGCACGGCTAACAGGACGGCATTTAGTAATTTTATGCCGCCCCAGATTCGGTTATATTTCCATACCATACTCAATATTTCTTTGATCTGCTTTTTCATAGTTTAACTTTTCCCCATAATTGCTTCTCGTCGGATAGTATTCATTCCTAGTTATCCGAACGTTTTTGTATAACCCATTTTCCTTTCCGATTATTTCCTTCTCGTACAACTATATTTTCTTGCTGTAATCTAGTTAATAACCGTTTTACAGTTGGAAGCGATACATTCATTTGTAAAGCATAGTCTTTTTACATCCATTCTCCATTTTTTCTATCAGCGTTAGCAGTTTATCTTCAACAGAAATGGTATCATGACAGAAACAGAACGTATGAAACAGGGTTACATTTGGGAAGATGATGACGAAAACATGGCACTCCAGGCGAAGTGCAAAACACTGGTGCACAAATTTAATGAACTGCCACCGGAAGCCATGGAAGAACGGGAAGCTCTGCTACACGATATTTTCGGATAAGTAGGCAAAAACGTATGGTTTAATGCACCACCGACCGCCACCGTCGGCAAATAAAACTGCTTTTTCCTATTCCAGTTTGCTTTTAGTTTGTAAGCTTGTTTTTATATTCTTCATATTCCACCAAACTGATTTTTGCAAATTCACACGCATTTTCCAGTGTAATTCCAAGTTTTAACAAATCCGGAATCTTATGCATTACGATCTTTTCCATCCATTTATCTTTCAGCTCCTGCTCATGTTCATCCATGACTGCTTCCTGTGGTGTGATCTCGGGTGCATTTTCTTTCCACTCACTGTAATCAATGGCAGTAATTCCGGCAACGGAACACGCTTCTTCCAGACCTACATTGTATCTTCCCATAATACGGTCTACAGTCTCTACTGTATTTGCACACAGTTCATCTAATGATTTTTCCAGTAATTTACTCATTTTCGATACCTCTCATTTGTCATTCATATTATTTATCCAGCTCTTTATAAAAATCGACTGCTGCCTGCAGATCTTTCTCTGTCGGACATCCTTTTCCGGTTCCGCCGATCAGCTTAAACGGTCCAAAGGTATTATATCCTTTGCAACCAAAAGTTCCAAGCAATGTTGCATTTCTTCCGGCAGTTACCTTTTCAATGGATTTATAAGATCCTTTTGCGCCATAAGTGCAGATATAAAAAATCTTTTTATCCTCCGGCAGGTTGACGGATGCAAAATTCAGTACAGACTGATGAAATTTGGACGCATAGATACCGGATGCGAAACCAATGGCATCATAACCGGATAAATCTTTTTCCGGCACTTTTGTTGCATCCACCAGATCTACACCACATTCTTTTGAAATTGCTTCCACGACCTTTTTTGTATTTCCATGATGCGTGGACGCATAGATGATGACAGATTTCATTTTACTTCTCTCATTCCTTTCTCTCAAACACTATGTACTATTTTAACACAATTTAGGGAAACTACAAAATGTTTTTCGGGTACAAAATTCGACAAGCAAATGCAGACGCGAAAAAACAAGTAGTCGGATAAATTTAATTATCCGACTACTAACTGTTAAATAATTACTTTTGTTTAACTATTTGAAAAATCTTATGACAAACTGACTGATCTCATATCCTGCTGTAAAGCGGACATTCGCAATTCGCTTTCGCTACTTGCTTATTCTGCGTTCAAACTATCTAAAATCAGGATATCCGGTAGTTTCCTGTTGCAAAATCCACATCCAACTGTGCGTCTGTCACCGGATTACTCCAGCGAATCATCAATTTCTGATTGTCTGCCTGAACTTGAATATCTGCATCTTCCGTAAATGCTTTACAGGTACTGCGGAACCGCAACAACTCTAACTGTTTTTGTACAACCTCTGTCTGAAGCGCCTGTTCAATCTGTACGCCTGTCAAATTCGTACGGTTAATCTCCTTATGTCCGCCTTCGCCAGCCCGTTTTACGGCCTCATGATCATTTTTTCCGGCAAACAGATCCAGATACCAGATCTGCGGTTTTCCCGGCATAAACAGCTGAATTGCCCGTGCTAACAGAAGTTTTCGTTCTGATTCTCCAAGTGCACTGAAATAAGTGGCATTTACCTGATAGTACACATGTTTCTGACCATGCAGGTTTTTCACCATGCCCCCACGGTCTACGATCAGCGTGATCAGTTTCTGAATATCTTCTTCCGGAAGAAGTCCTTGCAGATCCAGCATCGGAATACCATCGTGACAGCCTAGCATGTTTACCGTTTGGATCTTTTTGTCAATCAGTTCCTGCGCCCATTCTGCCAGATACCTGCTGCGTTTGTTTTCAATGGCATCAATTATCAGTCCCGGTAAAAAGAAATCATAGGTCATATATCCTTTTTCTGCTATCGTCTGATAAATATGTTCCTCATATGCAGCATGAATCTCCGGAAGCAGTGCCAGATCATACGGTTCAGCATACATTCTGATCTGCTCCAGCAGCTCCCATGTCTCCGGCTCATTCAGAAAATTTTTCCTTCCCGGAGCCTTTGGCGCATAGGCAAAAGCATCCAAACGCACAATACCTGCTCCATAGGACGCAATTTTGGCAAGTGTTTCCCGATAAAACGCCCATACCTTCGGTGACTGGATATTCAGATCCATCTGTCCCAGATACTGTGGATAGTGCTCCTCCTGATAAAATGTATTCCAATACGGACGTTTCGTACCATCAGGAAACCGTACCATCAGGATTGGAAGTCCCGGTTTACGGAAAAACATGTCTTTGATGTATATTTCATCCGGCTGAATATACCCGTCCTCCGTCATAGATCCATACCCTTCCCAGAACGCATTCCAGTCAATAAAAAAATTCTTATACTCTGACGCATTTCCTTTTTCTACCAGGTCTTTGAACTGTGGAGACTGTGCAGATGCATGATTCAGGATAAAATCAAGTTTCAGATCAATACCAAGCTGTTTTAACCGTTTCAGGTCATCCTGTGTGGCCAGTTCCTCATTGATATCATAATCAATGACAGAAAATCCACGATCTAAATCTGAATGATACAGGCTTGGCAAAATGTAAAAAGATCCAAATAACTCTTTCAGTTCCTTCCGTCCCAGCAGTGTTACAATATCTCCCAGCGTTCCGCCTAAACTGTCAGGATAAGCATTCAGCATCGGTTTAAGATTCATACACACGACCATCCTTTCCCACAATAAGGTCTGCCTGTTTTGCCTGCTGCTCTAATTTTTGCGCTTCCAGAGATAAGACCAGTTGAATAAAGGCACTGGCTGCATTTTCATCCCGTCCACGCCGGATTCTGCGCGCCTTTGTCTCCTCCGGCGTGCTGTCAAGATAGACAGAAACATCAACACCGTTCAGATACTCACTCCCACCATGCGTCCATTCCAGAAGTAATACCTGTACACCGGTCAGATCCGTCTGTTCATACCAGATTTCATCATCTTCCCTGCCCATTTTTTTCAGTTCAATCTCTGTATCACCGACATGAAACTTTGCAAGCACCTGATTGATCCGGTCGTATTCAATTTCCTGTGGAGTTCCAAGGTACGCATTAAGTCCTGTTTCTCCGGATTTCTGATAAATCAGCTCCCGCTCCTGATCGTTACATTTTGGGATTCTGTGCGGATAATCATCCCCATGCACAATAAAACAACCAATGCCGTCTGCCAGAAACTGCTGCTGCAAAATTTCTGCCATGGTCGTCTTTCCGGAACCGGAACCGCCAAAAATACTGATCACTTTCCGTTGTTCTGCTCCGATTTTTTCCCGCAGAAGGTCATACAACGCAGCCGCCTCCTGCATTTTTTTGAAAGAGAACTGATATGCTTCATATTCGATTACCGCCATTGGAAGTAAAATACCTGCCTGCATTAATGCCATGCCACTGTATACCTTTCCGGTGGTTTCTTCCAGATAAAAACATTCCGCATCCAGTCCTTTTAATTTCACATAGGTTCCAAACGGATTGCCCTCTGCAGACAGACGAACAACGCTGACCAATGCCTGTGACTGGTCCTTTGCAACACTCATCCAAGCAGCCACATCCTCTTTAAAGGGATCAGACAGGCGATAATAATCACCCTCACGGATCAGTTCCTGATGTCTGCGATAAGTTGCAAGCTGTGTACGGATTTCCTCCTTTTCTTCACTGCTGAGTAAAGCAGGATTCATTTCATATCCGAAAGTACCTGCCATAGCTACCACACCTCTGGTATTCAGACTTGTGATTCTGCCGGTCTGATGATTCGGTACCGCAGACACATGGGAGCCAACTACTGCGGTTGGATAGAAGAAAGAAGTACCATATTGGATGCGTGTTCGATTGATAGCATCGGTATTGTCACTGCACCAGATCTGTGGTGTGTAATACATCATACCAGCGTCAAAACGTCCGCCACCGCCACTGCAGCCTTCAATCAGAATCTCCGGATAACGGCTCGTCAGTTTTTCCAGGAAATCATATAATCCAAGCACATAATCATATGGCACATTTCCGGCATACACATCGGACATACTGCGGTTCATATCCCACTTGATATATTCGATATTTCCCTGATCCAGAATTGCACAGATGCGTTTTAAAATTTCTTCCCGCACTTCTTTTCTGGAAAAATCAAGTAATAACTGATTTCTGGAGCGGATCGGCATCCGTCCCGGAATCGTCAATGCCCAGTCCGGATGCTCCCGGTACAGATCACTGTCTTCATTTACCATCTCAGGCTCGATCCAGATACCAAATTTCACGCCCTGCGCATTGACACGTTCAATCAGCTGTCCTAACGTACCACTTAATTTTTTTTCATTGACAAACCAGTCACCCAGAGAAGAATTATCGTCATTTCGTTTACCAAACCAGCCGTCATCCATGACAACCATATCAATGCCAAGTTCTGCTGCCTGCTTTGCCAGATCCACGATCGTATCACCATCAAAATCAAAGTAGGCGGCTTCCCAGCTGTTGATCAGGATTGGGCGATTTGTATGTACCTGTCTGCCCTTGCATACATGATTTAAAATGCAGTTATGATACTGACGGGACAGTTTTGCAAATCCCTGATCCGAATATGTCATGATCACTTCCGGAGTCGTAAATTCTGCACCTGCTGCCACAGGATAAGCAAACAGTTCATCGCCCAGTCCCATCTGGAAACGTGTCTGGTTAAACTGATCACGCTCGGCCTCGCAGACAAAATTCCCACTGTACATAAAAAGCATTCCGTAGCAATTTCCGGCTTCTTCCGTTGCTGTACGATCTGCAAGGATCACACCAGGATTATACTGATGACTGGAACTGCCACGGCGACTGCCAATCCGATACGTTCCATGTCCCACAGGAACACGTTCCAGATTACGTTCCATGGCATGTCTGCCATAAAAACTGATTGCATCGTAGTCTCCCTGTACAAAATCAAGGCATGCAGACAATGCTTTTTTCACGGTAATCGTTTCTGTTCCTGTATTTTTGATCACTACACTTCTGGTAATGATATCCGCATCTTCCAGTACACCGTAAAGCAAATGTATTTCTACCTGTGTCAGATCATCTTTTAACACGATTTCCAGCGTTTCAGCTTCGTCATCGGCCGCCCAAACAGCCGGAAGTCCCTGCAGGCTATATTTTCCTTTTGTAATCGTATAACTGTTAAAAATTGGATCACAGCACTCTGTTCCGACTGCACTCGTAATATTCAACGCAATGTTACGACAGTCACCGGTTCCAAGTGACGGATATTCCTGTGGCAGTGCATCCAGAGAATAAGTACGGTCCATACCTGCTGCATACGGATTTCCGGAGAAACCATGATCCGCATAGCATAACAGGTAATCCATCGTTCCTTTTACCCGCACTCCATAATATAAGTGCAACAGATAACCTTTTGCATCCGCTTGCATCTGATAAGTTGTATGTTTTGTATGAATTGTAAATATTTTTCGGTTTGCATCAAAAATAATTGCCATTCACGATTCCTCCTCATTATTCACGCTTTTTCTATTTGTCAGTCATTTACACAGAACTTATAATTCACTGAATCTGAATCTTGCTTGCTTTTTATTATACTATTTTACCGCACCGTTTGCCACACCATTTAATATCTGTTTCTGACAAATGACATAGAAAATCAAAATCGGGATCAAAGCCAGAATGTATGAAGCAAAAGCAAGGTTATAATTGGTTCCAAACTGGCTCTGGAAATTTAACTGCGCCAGCGGCAACGTATTCTGACCTGTTCCGGACATGATGACCAGTGGGGTCATTACATCATTCCAGGTACCAAGTGCGGTCAGGATTGCAACTGTAGCATGCATCGGCTTCATCATCGGAAAAATGATTCGCCAGTACGTTGTCCAGGCATTGGCTCCGTCAATATTTGCCGCTTCTTCCAGTGCTTCCGGAATATTTTTCAGATATCCGCTGTATAGAAGCACATTCATTGGCATATAAAATACCAGATACAGCAGGATAACACCAAAGCGGTTTCCGATTCCCATCTGCGCAGTCTGCTTTACCAGCGGCATCATCAGAATTGAAAATGGTACAAACATACCACTGACAATATAAAAATAAATAAATTTAAATCCTTTGATCCTGCGCATACCACGTCCGATCACATATCCGGCAATCGAATGGATCAAAATTGCCAATACTATTGTCACAAGCGTAATAAGTAAACTGTTTCCAAGAGAATGCCAGAAATCTGTCACCTGCATTGCTTCTGTAAAATTGGAAAAACTCCAGTTTTTCGGCAGTGCCAGTGCCCCAGCTACATCATTTGTCATCTCACTTGGTTTCTTAAAAGCAATGATTACTGCCATATACAACGGAAAAAATACTGTTATCGTTCCGATGATCAGAAGTACCGTTAAAACTTTATTTGTTTTATGTCCTTTTTCCATTATAACTGTTCCTCCTTCTTATTGGTAAACCGTAGCTGGAAAACAGAGATTGCCACGATCACGATGAAAAATAAAACCGCATTTGCACTCTGAAATCCGAACTGTCCGCCGGACATACCATTTTTGTAGATCAGATAAGAAATCGACTCGGTACTCTGCGCAGGGCCACCCTGGGTCAGGGATACGATCTGATCAAATACCATCAGGAAGTTCTTTGTGCTGAGCACCAGATTGATGGATACAAACGGCATGATCAGTGGAAATGTGATTTTCCAAAATTCTGTCCATTTATTGGCCCCATCCAACATACTTGCTTCATAGACATCTTTCGGAACAGTCTGTAATCCCGAAATATAAATGATGGTATTCATGGCCACGGCTTGCCATACACCCACGATCAGTACCGCAATCCATGCATATTTTTCGCTGGCGAGAATACTGTTTTCCAGGAAAGAGATGTGGCAGGCGCTTCCGATGACAGGAAGAATGTATGTAAAGATAAAGCTGAAAATATAGCCGACCACCAGTCCTCCAAGGATATTCGGTACAAAGTAAATACCACGCAGCGCGCTCTTGCCTTTGATATTGCTGTTTAATCCAAGTGCCAGAAGCAAACTTAATACATTGACAAGGATTGTTCCGGCGATGGCATATTTAAAAGTAAACAGGTAACTTTTTCCGACTCTCGCATCGGTAAACAGATCCACATAGTTGCGCCATCCAACCACGTCATAAGAACCATAGCCTTTATAATTGGTAAAACTATAAATCACACCTTTGATCATCGGAAGGGTATTGAATGTAAAAAACAATGCAATGACCAGAATTGCGATGATCCAGAATGTTTTATTCCGATTTGTCATTTTTGATTTCATTTCGTATCCTCCGATGTTCCTTCTTTTTCATTATATTGCTGCACTTTCCAGATCAGATCCCGATTGTATCGCTTCCAGTCTTTGTCAAATTTGTTCAGGAAAGTTTTTTTGGTATCTGCGCTGTCATCCAGCAGATACGTCTGAATCATGGCATCCACACTCATCTCACTCGGATAGTGATGATCCTGAAAGTCAGCCATACGGTCGGATTCAATATAAGAGCGTACCCCTTCCAGTTCAGAAGAAAGTGGAAAATCACCCTGTTTACATGCAATGCCACCCTGCTCATCCAGATAAGTGCGGATTGTATCGTCCTCATACAGGAAACGCAATACCTCGTAGGCAGCCTCCTTGTTTTTGCAGGCTTTCATAACACAAAACTGTACATCAATGCCGGAGTTTAATACATTATCTGCTTCGTCCTCATTTGCCGGGAATGTAAAGGTACCAATATTCATATCCGGATTAACAGATTTAATCTGTGGAATCGCATAACTTCCGATAGTATACATGGCAGACTGACCACGGGCAAATGCCGTACATGCATCGTTATAGCTATAAGCAGTCGGGTTTGCTTCTCCATAGCCAAGCAGCGCTTTTATCTTTTCTGCCGTTTCATCATACCCCTTTGTAAAAGTTGTCGTTCCATTATTTACTTCACTGCAAAGCTGCGGATCCGCCAGGCCGACAGCCAGCGCATTCCATGGAGCCAGACAGGTCCATGTATCTTTAAATCCGAAATATAACGGCTGAACGCCCGCGCTCTGAATCTGTTCACAAAGAGCCATAAATTCACTCCATGTCTGAGGTACTTTCCATCCATGTTCCTCAAACAGATCCTTATTGTAGAGGATACCTGCCGCGTTTGCGACATATGGCAACGCGTATGTCCCCTCCTGCGGGATAAATTCCAATTGTTTATCCATATCCAGATAGGAGGATTTTGTTTCGCTGAGCACATCAAGATCTGAAATATCAGCAAAAAGATCCGAATCTAAAAAATTGGAGTAATCCATATCACCACCGATGACAACGATATCCGGATAATCTTCCCGGATAAAACGTGTTTTCAAAATCGTCATTGCTTCATTCGGAGAGTCAATGGTCAAATGAATATCATCATGCGTTTCATTAAATTTTTCAGCAATCTCATTAAACGTATCTACTGCTTCTTTTTTGTATGAGACAATTTCAATCTCCGTCTTACCTGCCGCTGTCTCCTGTTTTCCGCATCCCATCAGACCGGTCAGTCCGCATCCTGCCAGAAGAAGAGCTGTCAATCCACAGATCAGTTTCTTTTTCGCCATATTTTCTGCTTCCTTTCTTGTTTTTTTCTGTTAAAATGATTGTAACATCTCAAAATGCGACCTAGAATATCCGCATTTTTCATTTTTTATATCATTATGCGTTTTATTGTGCTATAATCAATATGTATGTCACATAATGGTATATTTTTACTTTTTAAATAATAGTTGCAATACTCTGGAGGGAGTTTCCAATGCCTGATCTTTTATTTCATATTTTTCCAAATGAAAATTTTATTGACCTGTGTCTGTATCAGTATGGCTACGAAAAATGTGATCCAGGACATTCTTTTGGACCGGCTGCCCGCAATCACTATCTGTTTCATTATATTCTTACTGGAACAGGAACTCTGCTGGCAGATGATACGAAAGGAGTAACGCAAACTTACCAAATACGCAGCGGACAGGGATTTATGATTTTTCCTGGACAGGTCACGACCTACATTGCAGACTCAAACGTACCATGGGAATATATCTGGGTAGAATTTGACGGATTGCGGATCACAGAAGCATTAAGTATGACGGATTTTTCCAAAAATAAACCAGTCTATCATCCGCGCA
The DNA here is from genome assembly GCF_003122485.1 of Eubacterium ramulus. Taxonomy (GTDB): domain Bacteria; phylum Bacillota; class Clostridia; order Lachnospirales; family Lachnospiraceae; genus Eubacterium_I; species Eubacterium_I ramulus_A. The sequence goes on along the minus strand of NZ_JRFU01000009.1, from coordinate 68,662 downwards.
ATAAAGAACTGCGGGATAAACTGGCAGAAGAACTGATATATATCACTCATCATCCAAAAGAATCTTCATTTCACCTCATCGGACATTTATACCTGTTTTTGGATTATCTGATTCAATCAGCTCACTCTACACAATTAGTATCCAGCAACAAAATGAGTGACTATTATATTAAAGAGGCGATTAATTATATTGAACAGAATTTTCAGAATAATATTTCCATTGAAAATGTGGCAGCGGTCTGTGGTATCAACCGCAGCTATCTTGGAAAGATTTTCAAGAAAAGTACTGGGCAGTCTCCGCAGGAATTTCTCATGAATTACCGCATGGTGAAGGCAGCAGAACTTCTGAAACTGACTTCTCTGTCGATTGCAGATATCGGTTCTGCTGTCGGATATGAAAATCAGCTGCATTTTTCCCGGGCCTTTAAGAATATTTACGGTGTTTCTCCCAGAGAATGGAGAAATCAGCACAAATAAATGCAAGATAACTTATCAAAAAAGTGCTTCCAGATCACATTCCTTTATGGATTACCTGAAAGCACTTTATGTTTCGTTTTGAAATACGTTTCTGTCACACGCAGCGTATTCTAAACATTTTCATATATTATTTGATATTTTCATCCGGATAACGAATCTTCAGATATTCAATGATCATATCTACCGTTTTACCAATACCAAGTACGGAACTGTCGATGCAGAAATCATAACTGCGTGAATCGCCCCATTTCTTGCTGGAGTAGTAGTTATAATAATTTGCACGTTTCTTATCTGTCTTGTTAATAAAATCGATAACCTTGTTATCATCCTTAAACTCTTTATCGGTATCTGCTTTAATTCTCTTTAAACGAAAATCCATGTCTGCATGAATAAATACACTGACGCAATCCGGATTTCCTGCTAATGCATAATCTGCACATCTTCCTACGATAACACAGGATTCCTCAGATGCTATTTTTTTGATTGCTTCAAACTGTGCCAGGAATACTTTATGGTTCAATGGCATATCTACAAACGGGGCTGATGTGTATCCACTCATGGAATATGTATCCATGACTAAAGAATATAAAAAGCTGTTTGTCGGTTTCTCATCATTTTTCTTTAAAATTTCCTCGCAGAATCCACTGTTTTTTGCTGCAATAGAAAGTAATTCACTGTCGTAACATTTTATATTTAACCGGTCAGCCAATTTCTGTCCGATTTCTTTTCCGCCGCTTCCAAATTCACGTCCGATTGCAATTACAAGATTTCTCATAGGAAATCCCCCTTTCCTTCACTTACTATTTATAGTATACTACATTTTTGCAAAAATCTCAACGGTAAACCTGTTTTGTCTGAAAATTCAATGATTTCTCCTTACCGTTCCAATGCACAAGTTGTAAAATATTTGTTCCTATTGCTCACCTACAAATTTTCCAAAATAATCCTTCTAAACTTTTCATGGATGCACTACTGCTTTGGAAGTTTTTTCAATAAGTTCTGGAAATACTCCGGCAACGGAGCTTCAAATTCCATATATTCATGGGTGGTCGGATGGACAAACCCGATCACCATAGCATGCAGCGTCTGTCCCTGCAATCCCTTCATCGCAAGATTTTTCGGATTTCCATACAGTTCGTCCCCAAGAAGCGGATGCCCGATGCTTGCCATATGCACACGGATCTGATGAGTGCGTCCCGTCTCCAGGCGAAACTCCATATAAGTGTATTTTGCAAAACGCTGCAACACTTTATAATGGGTAATGGCAGGTTTTCCGTTTTTCTCATTGATTGCCATTTTTTTACGCTGTGTCGGATGACGTCCAATGGCGCCTTCTATGGTTCCTTCGTCCTCTTTGACGACACCGCACACAATTCCACGATAGCGGCGTGTAACGGTATGCTCCTTGATCTGCTCCGCGATATCCACATGTGCCGCATCGTTTTTGCAGATGATCAGTGCACCGGTCGTGTCCATATCGATTCGGTGTACGATTCCCGGACGGATCTCTCCGTTGATTCCGGAGAGACTGTCTGCACAATGATACATAATGGCATTTACCAGCGTACCACTATAATGTCCGGCAGAAGGGTGAACCACCATTCCCTTCGGTTTGTTAACGATCAATACGTCCGCATCCTCATACAGAATGTCCAACGGAATGTTCTCCGCTTCGATTTCTACCGCCTGTGGTGTCGGAATGGATGCACTTACCTGGTCTCCACCTTCTACAACAAAACCGGCTTTTATCACCGGCTTTCCATTTACTTTAATTTCTCCGCTCTTTACCAGCTTTTGCAGGAAACTTCTGGTCTGATCCGGATAAATCTCTGTCAAAAATTTATCCAACCGCATTCCGGACTGGCTTTCCTCCACGGTATATTCTTCTAACATCGCATCACTCATGTACGCATTATCCTTTTCTACTCTTTTTTAAACTGTTCACCAGAACATTCAGATCTTCTTCTTTGTATTTAAACAGCAGCAGGATCGCCAGGAAAACAGCTGACAATGTCACATAAATATCTGCCACGTTAAATACCGGAAAATTGATCAGTTTAAAATAAAAGAAATCCACAACATATCCATTACTCATACGGTCGATAAAATTGCCGACTGCTCCGGCTCCGATCAAAACGATGATACAGCGCAAAGACATATATTTTGCGGTATATGGAATATTCCAGAAGCAATATGCCAGAACCAGTAAAATAACTACGGTAATAATCAGAAAAGCAAATCGTTTTCCCTGAAAAATTCCAAAGGCTGCACCACGGTTTTCCAGATAATATAACTCAAATACGTTGTTAATAAGTACTTTTGCAGGCTGATTTTTCAGATGCAGCACTGCCATCCATTTGGTGATCTGATCGGCTGCGACTAAAATCGCAAAGCTGATCACTGCGAAAATCACACTTTTTCCTCTGCTTACGGCAGATTTTGTCGTATCGGACATCACATGTTCCCCCCTGTATTTCCATTATGATTCAGGAACTTATCATTCTAAGTTTCTGTAAAGTCAAAAATGCGATACTTACTTTTGCAAAGCAATTCGTTCCTCGCATTTTCTACAAAAGAAGAACCAGTACGCATATGCGACTGGCTCTTTGCTCGATAGATTTCACCAGCTATCGAATTAAATATCTGTCTGTAAAGAAGATGCATCAAATGCATCCATAATACTCTGGAAATCTCCTGAAATGTCAACAGAAGACGGGCTTACAATAAATATGTAATTGGAAATCTTCTGTAAATTTCCATCGATCGCGAAACAGGAACCAGAGGTAAAATCAATGATTCTCTGTCCAATCTCCAGATCAATTCCTTCCAGATTCAAAACAACCGTACGGTTACGTAATAATGTCTCAGTAATTTCGCGGGCATCCTCCACAGATGTAGGTTTGATCACACATACTTCCATAGCAGTATTTCCTCCCTGATTCTTTTTTGATGGACGCATCGGCGTAACCTTAGAATTAGATTTTGCAGATGCTTTCTGTTCTTTTGCAGCAGAGAATTTGATCGCAGGATCTTCTTCCGGCTGTGCTTTCTCACGACGGAATGATTTGCGCTTTGGCTCCTCATAGTAATCATCATCATCGTCATCATCATAATAGTCATCATCGTAAAAATCTTCTTCTTCGTCTGCATTCAAACGCATTATATTTAAAAATTTATCCATCATACCCATATTGATAAAATCTCCTATCTACGTCTTTTATATATTATAATTACGCGCACCAAAGATGCCGGTTCCGACTCTTACCATAGTAGCGCCCTCTTCAATGGCTACTTCATAGTCTCCGGTCATACCCATGGACAAAATACGCATGTCTACATTATCAATGTTTTTTTCTTTGATGTCAACAGATAATTGACGGATTTGCTGAAAATATTTGCGGTTATCTTCCGAATTTTCTACAAACGGCGCAATCGTCATCAAACCACAGATGTGGATATTCGGAAGTTTTGCAGCAGCTTCTACCAACGCGATTGCTTCCTCTCTGTCTGTACCAAATTTTGTCTCTTCTCCGGCAATATTGACCTCGATCAGAATGTCTGTCGTCACCTCATGTTTGACAGACTGTGCACTGATCTCCTCTGCAAGTCTCAAGGAATCCACGGAATGGATCAGGGCAGCTTTTCCCATCAGGTATTTTACTTTGTTCCGCTGCAAGTGTCCGATCATGTGCCAGTGAATGTCTTTTGGCATCACTTCGTATTTATCCATCATTTCCTGTACTTTATTCTCACCAAATTCCCGGATACCGATTCCATATGCTTCCTCTAACATTTCAACCGGTTTTGTCTTACTGACTGCGATCAGTGTTACTTCTGAGCGGTCACGTCCGGCTCTTTTGCAGGCTGCTTCAATTTTGGCTTCTACTTCTTTTAAATTTTCACAGATCATCTATTTTTCCCTCCTGATTATTATCAAATAACTTTATCACAAACTATGGCTAATTCAGGAAATCGCCTTCCTGTACTTCACTGCCGTTCAATGCAATATGATCATACAGAGAAATACCAAATTTTGTTCCACTCTGCACAACGGAATATTCCTCATTGTCGGATATGACCTCAATCTGTTTGAAGATCGCATATCCTTTATCCATATTGTAAACACCTTTTCGCTTTGCCGTATCTTTCAGCGAATACTGTTCGCTGCTGTCCGGCATCTGGATCGTATCACCCACAGACAGATTATCCTGTGATACATAATAACTGTCGTCTGTTTCCGCGTACGCATTGATCGATACAAATTCCGCGGATTCTTTTCCGCGTTTATCCTTTGTGATCTTGATCACACCGTCACTGGAGGAGTTATCCCCTTTTCCGACATACTTTTTCGGTACGACCAGAAACTCTTTTTCTACGATCGCAGAATTTGGTATCTTCAGACCGGTGTTCTTATCCGAACCAAGTTCCACTTCTATATAACGGTCTGACACAAAGCGTACCATGGAATTGTTCAGATTCAACTGTAAAAATTTCTGCCCATCCAGATCCTTAATATAAGTCGTTGCATTTGTCTCCGTATCATCTTTCCGGAATTTCACATGCAAAACGAAAGAATCCGAATTTTCTCCGATTTCTTCCTGATAACGCGCTGCTTCCTCATCCGTAACCGGAACCATGATCGACCAGTTCTCACTGGTAGCGATCTTGTACATAGCCTGTCCCGATGTGATCTGCGTATTGCCCTTCAGATTCGTCTTCGTATAAGATGCCGGATTGTACATATCCGCAGTAAAGGAATCTGCTGTAACATCCTCGTAACCATCGGTATACAAGGCAAGGATACCATCTACAGACGTCCGCTCAAAAGAAAATGTATTCTGTGAAACTGCAGAATCCGTCTGGTCGGACAGATCGTTCAATGCATTGATATACAGGTTCTCCTGAATCTGTGCATTCACATTTTCCTTGAAAGAATACACATTATAAAACTGCATATTGGAAAAAGAGGAAACATAATTCGTGATGGAATTCTGAATCTTTAACAATTCATCATTTGACAGGTTCGTTGCATCCAGTCCTGCCTGAGAAATCTCAGAGGAAATGTTTCCGGTCTTATCAACGGAACAGATCAGGTCATTGTATCCTGCTTTGTCTCCTTCTTTTTTATAATAATTAATATCTCCGGTATTCTGACTGTAGAATACCTGCTCCGGACGGAGAATCAATCCAGTATACGTTCTGTTTCGTGCGATCTGACCATACTGTACCTCATAGGCAGAAATATTATTCTGTGTCAGATAGGAAATCAGATAGATCACAAAATAGATAAATACAAATAAAAATATAATAATGCCGATATTCAGATGAAAGCGTCTGCGATAACGTACTATTTTCCGCTTCTTTTTCTTCATTTCGGTCTTCCTTTCAACGTTATTTTTCAAAAAATATGCGTTATCACGCATAAAAATTGCCCATACCGGCAATACTTGTTCCAGAAGGAGGAAGTGCTATGAACACAAAATGTCTGGATAATGTCCTGCTGGCACTTGTCATTGTCGGTGCTGTAAACTGGGGCCTGATCGGATTTTTCCGATTCGACCTGATTGCCTTTATTTTTGGCAACATGAGCTGGATTTCACGCATCATATATGCGCTTGTGGGAATCAGTGGACTTTATCTCATCAGCGTTTTTGGTCGTATCCGATCCATCGGTGATGAGGAAGCATAAAAATAAATACAGAAAAAATCCACGATTTCCTGTCAAGTAAAAAGGTGTCTTAAGGATTCCCCCTTAAGACACCTGATAAATCGATTCTTATAAAGAAACAATCAGTCTGGCTTTTGCACACTCAGGCAGATCTGCTTCGTCCTTTGAAACGCTTAAAACGAATTTTACATTGAACTTTTCACTGATAACATCAAGCTTCTCAATTGCATGTACGATCTGATCATCAGCAAGGTTTGCAATTGTAAGGAAACTGTCAAGATACATCTCCTGTAAATCATAATCCTGTGAAACGATACCACAGATAAATCCAAGGAACTCATCACAGTTGCTGATTGGATAATCTGCAACGTTGATCAAACGAACTTTGTTTGATAACTCATGCATGTGTTTCTGACTTTTATCCAAATATACGATATTACCGGAAGCGCCTTCCACTGCTGCATTTACCTTGTCCAATAAATATTTTGTCTTACCCTTTCCTTTTTTGCCGGCAATAATTTCAACCATAATTTTATCCTCCTACCTCTGTCACTTCTTCCATTTCACACACGGTATATGCGTCATTTGTATCGTAAAAAGAAGTAACTGTTTATGTATTCATTATATTATATCCACACCTAAAATACAACTGTTAAATTTGAATTTTCAGTGGCTTTAGTTTGAATAATTTGTGAGCAGTTCCGTCATCAGCGTATAAAGCTCCTTTTTGGAATTGCCTTTCAATACAATAGAAATATATGGCTTCTTATCCTGACTTTCACTGTACAGAACCAAACAGCTTCCTGCTGCTTCTGTCGTTCCTGTCTTACCACCGATCACAGTGACATTTTCCGGCATATCATAAGTGCCTTTCAGATAACCGTTGGTATTCACCCACACCTGATTCACCTGCGCTCCGGATGCATCCGTATAGCTGGTGGTATATTTTTTTGTGGAAATATAATTCACAAACCGGTCATCCTTAATGGCTGCGTTAAAAATCAGATACAAATCATAAGCAGTCGTATAGTGGTTATCATCTGGTAAACCATGCGGATTCACAAAATGGGACTGTGTTGCACCCAACGCCTGTGCTTCTTTGTTCATCAGTTCTGCAAATTTATCGGTACTTCCGGAAATATATTCTGCAATAACATTTGCCGCATCATTTCCACTACAAAGCATCAGACCATACAAAGCCTGATCCAGCGTCAGCTGATCTCCCGGCTTTAATCCACAGATGGAGGATCCGGACATCAGTGTATTGACCGCATCGGAAGAAACCGTCAGTACATCATCCAGATTGCCATATTTTAATGCAAGGTATGCAGTCAGGATCTTTGTCGTGCTGGCAGGATACATTCTCTGATAAATATTCTGTGCATAGGTAATTTCTTCATCCTGAACGGAAAAGACCGCTGCACTCTGTGCATAATCCGTATCAATGCCATCTGCTGCGGCAGTGTTTTCTGTGCCGCCAACGCACAGATCCTGTCCCAGCAAGGAAATGGATTTCTCTGTGCTGCTCTCTGTCAGTTGATAAGTATCAGATGTGGCATAGACATCATACGCATCTGCCACATCGGTTCGCTCCTGGCATCCGCCCAGTAACAGGCAGACTCCAAGCAACGGAATCATTACTTTTATTTTATTTGTACATTTCACGCCAGTCAAGATCTCCTCTGTCTAAAGAATGGATTAACAATTCTGCTGTAGCCAGATTTGTTGCCAGCGGAATGTTATGTGTATCACACAGACGGACAATATTGTCTACATCCGGTTCGTGTGATTTTGGTGTCAGTGGATCACGTAAGAAAATAACAAGGTCAATGTAGTTATTTTCGATATCAGCGCCAAGCTGCTGGGAACCACCAAGCTGTCCGGTCAGATATTTGTGTACAGACAGGTTGGTAGCTTCCTCTACCAGTCTGCCGGTTGTTCCGGTTGCATACAGCGAATTTCTTCCCAAAATCCCCCGGTATGCAATACAAAAATTCTGCATTAATTTTTTCTTTGAGTCGTGTGCGATCAACCCTATGTTCATTAGTCCATGTCCCCCAATCCGTGATATTTTCTAGCCTGAAGACCTACATTTAGTACCATCCCCAGACCAATAAACAAACTCATAATCGACGTCAGTCCATAACTGACAAAAGGAAGTGGCAATCCGGTATTCGGCATCAATCCTGTTGTTACACAGATATTGATAAAGCTCTGAAAGCCGATCAGCGCTGCCATACCACAACAGATCAGTCTGCCGCCAAGATCCTTCGCATTTTTTGCAATTAGTATACACTCAAAAACAATCAAAAGCAATAAGATAATGACGATCAGACAGCCGATAAATCCAAGTTCTTCTCCGATAACCGCAAAGATGAAATCCGTCTGCGGCTCAGAGATAAAATCACCGTTTTTCAGGGAAGTGATGGAACTGTTGTTCAATCCTTTTCCCCAGAGCTGTCCGGATCCAATCGCTATGATCGAATTTTGCTGCTGATAAGAATCGTCCGCATATGCCGGGTTCGACGGCTGCAGCCAGGACATGATTCGTTTGTACTGATATGGTTTTAAAGGCAGTGCCTGTTTCATGATCAGTACCACGCCTATGATTCCTACCGGAACACCAAGTACCAGCACTCCTGCTACTATTTTATAACTTAATCCTGCAACAAACAAGAGGGTAATGAAAATCATTGTTGTTGCAATGGTCGTTGACAGATCCGGTTCTTTCACGATCAATGCCAGCGGAATACCCGCAAGGATCAGACTGAGCAATATTGTCTTCCAGGTATTCAACTGATCCTTATATTTCATAAAAAATCCTGCAAAAAAGATGATCAGCAGGATTTTGCAAAACTCGGACGGCTGAAACTTAAAACTGGAAGTAACCTGAATCCATCGGGTTGCACCACCGGTATTATCACCGACGCCCGGAATAAATATCACGGCAAGCAATACAACTGCCAGCAGATATATGGGACGTCGGAATTTCAGGATCGTACCGTAATCAATCAGTGAAACGATCACCATGACTACCAGACCACCGGCAATACCGATGATCTGTTTGTTCTGAACCGACGGTTTCGCACTGCCCACCACCATAACACCGATAATGCACAGCAGCACCACATATGCTACCAGCCGAAATCTGTAGTTTTTTAATTTGTATTGCTTAAACATAAAATTCCTCCGATTTATTTTATCCTGTTATGTATTTTCGTTTCCATTTCCTGTGGTGTCTGCGCTTTCCGGTTTTTGGAACTGCAAATCTTGGCAATGGAACGTCTTCCCCAAGCAGTCGTCTGACAATATTCAGATAAGCTTCCCCTGCCACGGTACCAATTCCGGTCAGTGGTGTTCCATTATTTGTGGAGATCACGACCTGCTCATCATCACAGATTGCACCGATCACATCCACACATAAAATATCTGAAATATCCTTCAGATTCAGCATCTGTCCCTGCCGGATCATATCCGGGCGGATACGGTTCACAATTAATTTAATGTCATTGATCTCAGCGGAAAACAATAATCCAATGACGCGATCCGCATCCCGAACAGCGGAAATCTCCGGTGTCGTGACCACAAGGGCGCGGTCCGCTCCGGCGATCGCCACCTGAAATCCCTGTTCAATGCCTGCCGGACTGTCCAGCAGAATGTAATCAAAGTCATCCCGCAATTCATTGACCACCTTGATCATCTGCTCCGGCGTCACCGCTGATTTATCTCTGGTCTGTGCCGCCGGGATCAGATACAGTCCCGGAAACTGACGATCCCGGATCACTGCCTGACGGATCCGGCAGTTTCCTTCTACGATATCCACCAGATTATACAAAATCCGGTGTTCCAATCCCATCACAACATCCAGATTGCGAAGTCCGATATCCGTATCGATCATCAGCACCTTTTTTCGCATCATCGCAAGCCCTGCGCCAAGATTCGCAGTAGTTGTTGTCTTTCCTACGCCACCTTTTCCTGAAGTAACAACAATAATTTCACACATACAAAAGATCCCTTCCTGTTATTTGTCTGTTATCTTTTGTAATGTGATTTTTCATCGGCTTCTCTCACCTTTGATTTTCTAATCGCCAAAGCTGTTCGAAGATGTCCCTACGTTGGTTGCTTTTCCATTCAGAAGTTCTTCTTCCGTATTTTGTTTGAAATAGTACTTCATAACCTGATCTACAAATACACATGCATTGCTGGAACCATATCCATAAGCAATACGTGTTGCAATCGCAATCTGCGGAGCATCTGCCGGAGCATAGCCGACAAACAACGCATGGTTTGGACGTTTCTCATCTTCCTGTGCAGTACCGGTTTTACCTGCCAGTTTCACCTGAAGATCCTTAAACTGATCGTGTTCACCGATTGCCATCTCCATTCCGCTGTGCAGTACTTCCCAGGTAGATGCAGAAAGGTCTGTGATCTGGTTGTGTACTTCCGGCGTATAGGTCTGTAATACATTTCCATCAGAATCTGTCACTTTATTTAACAGTGTCAGATCATATACGGTACCTTCATTTGCAATAGAAGAAACATAGCGGGCAAGCTGTGAAGTCGTATAGCTGTGATTACTCTGTCCGATGGATGCATCAATCGGGAATTCATCTGCAATCTTTGGTGTACCTTCCGGAATCTCAATATTTGTCTTATCCGCAAGACCAAATTCTGTTGCATATTTCGCAATCGCGCTTAATCCTTTATCTTCATTATACGTGTCTCCATTCAGACTTAAACGGTAAGCTGTCTCTGCAAAGAAATAGTTACATGAATCACGAATCGCCTGTGAAACTGTAATGCTTCCATGGTTGCTCGGATATACCCAACATTTCAGAGTTAATCCCAGTCGGTCAAAGACACCGGTATCTGTAATCACTGTTCCGGTACTGATAGCACCTTCGGTCAGACCGGCAGATGCAGTAACCATCTTGAAGGTAGAACCGGGCGCTGTGGTCTGCTGTGTCGCATTATTATACAGCGGCAGAGAACCATCCTGAAGCAGTGCGTTATAGTAAGCAGAATCCATAGAATTTGCCAGCCGGTTGTTATCATACCCCGGATAACTTACACTCGCCAGCAATTCTCCGGTATTCGGATCCATGATCACACAGGATCCGGTACAAGGATCCAAGGCTAATTGTGCCGGTGTGATCTCCATGTTCTGAATTTTGTTTTTCAGAAACGTATAAGCGCTGGTGGAACCATTTTTCAGAGATGCCATGCTCTCATCGTCCTGTACCAGAATTCCCTGTTCATACAGAATCAGACATAACTGGCTTCCGGAAATCTTATCATTATAGATCAAATATTTATAGACAATTTTGTCGAAAGCCTTATCATTCTGAAATTTATCCGTCACATAAGAGATCAGCTGCTGATATACTTCATCCGTATCTGCATATTTCTCATTCAGATCAAACTCTGTAATATTGATCCAGGAAGAATCAATGGCATGACGCAGATATTCCTGTACAGAAATCTTGCCGTCCTTCCAATCTTTGTATACAGAATCCGAACTGTCAATGGCAGAAGTCAGGAACACAGATTTATCCTGCAGCATTTTTACTACATAGGTCACCATCTCCTGCATTTCGTCGGAAAGATCCTCATAGGCAGTATCTGACTGCAGCGTATTCGCCACATCTGTCAGCGCCTCTGTCTTTCGGTTTGTAAATGTCTGATATACAGATGCCTGTGTGGTTCCCTCTGCCGCGTCTGCCATGGCAGACGTGTCAATTACACTGTTTTCGATCAATGCATTGTATACTTTATAAATCGGAATATATAATTCTGAACTTTCACTGGTTTTCGCATTTACGATTTTGGAGTTAAGGATACCCGCAAGTTCCTGTTCCAACAGATCATATACTGCCATCTGCAGCGTTGCATCAATAGACAGATATACGTTATTTCCTGCAGAAGAATCCTTGTAATCTTTTACCTGTAATACTTTACCAAGATTGTTGACATAAACGGTCTCGGCACCTTTCTTTCCCTGAAGCTGTAACTCCATAACCTGTTCGATTCCCGCTTTACCAATGATATCACTCTTGCTGTAGGAATCATCCTGTGCAGAGAGATCGTCGTATTCAGAATCAGAAATTTTTCCGGTATAACCAAGAATATGGGAGAAATATTCCGGATAATCATACACACGTTTCGTATCTTCCTTCACTTCTACACCCTGCAGATCCGAAGCATGTTCCCGGATGATCGCAACGGTCTCATCTGATACATCCTCCGCAATGTTGGTCGGGATATATTTCTGGAAAGAAGTCAGATACATCGCATATCGAACTACCATGATCTGATATGCCCGATACCGGTCGTAAGTTTCTGTATCTACCGCAAACTTATTCACCAGATACTCGTACATCTGCTCCGGTGTTGCCGTTGACTCATCATAACCTAATTTTGCATTGAATTTCAGGTCTGAAACTTTTTTCCTGCCATAAACATCACGGCGGAAACCGTCAAGTTCTGTGCCGTCTACATTAAAAGACAGTTCCCCGCTCGGATCCATATACAGATCCAGATCATTGACGATGCTGTCACCGTTTTTTTCAATCATTTCAATAAGCGTACTGATCTCCTCATTCAAAAGCTTTGCACGCTCTTTGTTATTTGCATAAGTACCATTATCTTCCAATGTTACGGTATAAGATAATTCGTTGTGTGCCAGAAGGACACCGTTTCGGTCATAAATATTACCGCGTGTTCCCTCTATCTCAATTGTTTTCTGAATGCTGTATGTGTAATCCTTCAGATAAGCTGCACCGTTGATGATCTGCATGGTAAACAGATGCTGCAATACAAATGCAAACAGCGCCAGTATCACTACCCACAGCACAAACAGTCTGGAAGTTACAATTTTTACAATCCATTCTTTTATCTTATCAACCAAATTTTGCTGCACTCCTTCGTTCAATGTCTTCCAGCTTTTCATTTATCTTCAACAGGATAAAATAAAGCAGGATGGATACAACCATCGTATAGACCAGTTCCGGCAGGATCGTGTGAAGCAGATAATAGCCAAAGGAAAATCTGCCGCGGAACCAGAATAACGTAAAGAAAATAATTATATTGCAGAAGAAATCACTCAATGCGATCAGGGCAAGGGGCAGTTTCACTTCATCCGGGAAAAAGATCCGTTTGAAGAAACCGTTCAGATATCCGATATACATGTAGATCAGCGCATAAAATCCAATCACAGTTCCAAACATGATATCTAACAGCAGTCCTGCAAAAAATCCTACGAAAAGTCCTTCCTTTTTTCCTCTCATAAATCCAAATGATGCGACCACAACGATCAGCAGATTCGGGGAGATTGAAGCAATGGACAGTGCTTTAAACACCGTACATTGTAAAAGGAAGCAGGCGATGATCGTAATTGTCAAAACAATTTTTCTCCTCATAACCTACTCCCCCTCTGTTGTACCTGTCGTATCTGTCACGTCTTTTGTCTGTAAAATAACAAACACGTCGCTGAGATGTTCAAAATCCACGATCGTTGCAATGTGTCCGGACTTGGTCAGATTATTGGAATCTGTCTGGATATCCGTAATGTATCCGATCGGAATCCCCTCCAGAAACATATCACTGATATTTGATGTGACAATCTGATCCCCAACTTTTGCCTGCCCATCTTTGTCTCTGAGATCATCAAAATCAATCTGACTGGATTCGTTCATTGATTTTAAACTTCCACTTACAATACACAGATCGGAAGTGGAAAGATTCTTTGCACTGACATTGCTGTTGTCATCAATGATGGAACGGACTTTTGCATAATTTGGTCCCACCTGTGTGACAATACCGGCAAGTCCTCCGTCTGCCAGTACATTCATTCCAACGGAAATACCGTCGTTGCTTCCACGGTCGATCAGGAATACAGAAAACCAGTTTCCTGCATCTTTTCCGATCACATTTGCCGCAACTTTCTCATAGTCTGCATAGGTCTGATCCATCTGATACAATTTTTTCAGATTGTCCAGTTCTTCCTGATTTAACTGAACCTGATTCAGACTTGCCTGTGCATCTGCAAGCTGTTCGCGCAATTGCTCATTCTCAGTCTCCAGACTTTTCTTGGACTGCAGATGATTTCTGACATTCGTCAGCGCGCTTCCCAGTTTGTTTACACCTTTCTGCATCGGAGCGATCACAGAACCGGCTGCCGTTGATACCGGACCGGTTTCGGATGCTTTCAAACTGCATCCGATGATCACAGCGCAGAGTAAAGTCATAATAAGCAGCACATATTTTGCTGGAAATTTACTTTTTTTCTTTCTCCTCATACTATGCCTCTGTTATTTAAAAATTCTTGTACGCATGCTGTAAGCCAGACGTTTGAACTTGTCATTTGTCACAACAAGACTTAAGCCCTGGACAACGGTCTCATCCGGCTCCTCACAGGTATTTACCTTGATATTGGTAATCTGTGTAAACAGTTTATCCATATCTTTGATATTGGAACCACCACCGGTCAGATAAATACCGGAATGGATGATATCTTTTGCAAGTTCTGGCGGAGTCTTCTCCAGAATCATCTTGATTGCATTGCAGATAGAACTGAGGTTGTCTTTCATCGCCTCATATACAGTATCTGCAGTAATCTCCATTTCAATCGGAAGACCGCTGACTACATCCAGTCCTACAATGGTATAAATTCCTTCCTCACCCGGAAGCGCGCTGCCGATGTGCTCTTTTAACTGCATGGCAGTTTTCTGTCCGATGACCAGATTGTAGTTTTTCTTGATATGCGTAATGATCGACTCATCCAGGCGGTTGCCGCCAAAATGAAGCAGATCACTTAAAACCAGTCCGCCAAGGGAGATCACTGAGATCTCTGTGGTATCTGCTCCGATATCTACGACCATGATACCGGTCGGCTCATTGACATCCAGTCCAAGACCTACGGCATCTGCGATGGGTTTATCACAGAGAAGAACAGATTTCGGTTTCATTTTGCTTTTGTAAAACAGATCATAAAATGCTTTCTTCTCTACTTCTGTAATATCAGTCGGGACAGCAATGATAAATTCAGAGCCTTTTACGTGTCCCTTGACATTTTTCTCCAGTACTTCCTGTACCATTACCTGCATATTATTGTAATCTGCGATCACACCGCCTGTGATTGGAAATGATACGTTGATATTCTCCGGTGCTTTTTCATACATTGCATATGCTTCATTTCCATATGCATATAACTGATTTTTGTTGATGATCGCAATTGTATTTTTCTCTTTGATGATCTTGTTGCTGTGTTTGCTGAAAATCTTCAGATTACAGGTTCCAAGGTCAATTCCGTATATGTTTGCCATTAGTCTCTCCCTTTCTCAAATAGAATATCCTGCTCACGAAAGCTGAAATATCGGTTATCTCCGATAATGATATGGTCCATAAGTAAAATATCCAGTAATTCGCCACACGCTTTTATCTTTCGGGTCACCAGAATATCTTCCCGGCTTGGTTCCGGATTGCCACTGGGATGATTATGTAACACCACAACGTACGCTGCCTGATACTGCAGCGCTGTCCGGTAAATATCCCTGGCAGAGATCAGTGCCGCATTACTCGTCCCGGTGGACAGAAGCTTTTCTCCGATCAGCATGCTTTTGTTATCAAACATTGCCAGCATCAGATGCTCCTGCGGTTCATGTCTTAGCTGTTCCATAAAATACTCTGCAATGCTCCTGGCAGACTGCAGAGTGATCTGTTCCCGGCGGCTTGTCGATGCAATACGCTTTGCCAGCTCACCGATACATTTTAACTGAATTGCTTTGACATTTCCAATCCCACGGATCTGTGTCAGACGTTCCACGTCCAGGCGCAAAAGGTTCAGCAGTCCATCCGGTCCCGCATTTAAAATGCGGTTTGCCAGATCGATGCTTCGTTCCCCCTGACTTCCGGTGCGGATGATCACGCTGATCAGCTCTGCATCGGACAGTGCGCCGGCTCCATACGCCAGACATTTTTCATACGGTCGTTCCTGATCCGGTAACTCTTTTACTGTCATATTTTTCTGCATAAAATTCTCTTTTCTACTCTCTCTATGCAGTCTGTATAATCATAGCATATTTTTTTTTTCGTGTATACCGGAAAAATGAGAACATTTTTTTGCATTTCTCTTAAATTTTTATGAAGAACGCCTTACAGATCTTTCACATTTGCAGCTGTAAAATCTTTTGTCACAATTCCTGCATCCATCAGTTTCTGTAATGCCATCAGGATGCCAAGTTTTGCATGATACCAGGTCAGTCCGCCCTGAAAATATACCGCATACGGCGGTTTGATCGGACCGTCCGCACTCAGTTCAATGGAAGAACCCTGTACAAAAGCGCCTGCTGCCATGATGACCTGACTGTCATAGCCCGGCATATCCCAAGGCTCCGGTGTTACATAGGAATCCACCGGTGCTGCTGCCTGAATGCCCTGACAGAATGCGATCACACCTTCCGGGCAGCCAAATGTTACTGCCTGAATGATATCGTGGCGGGATTCGGTGCTGTTTGGGATGACCGGAAATCCGATTTTTTCAAAAATATTTGCCGCAAAGATTGCTCCTTTTAATGCGCCGGACACAACGGTCGGTGCCTGAAACAGTCCCTGATAAAAGCTCTGGATCACACCTAAAGAAGCTCCGACTTCTTTTCCAAGTCCCGGAGAAGTCAGACGATAAGCCGCATTGTCCACGCACTCCTTTTTACCAACAATATAGCCGCCGATCGGTGCCAGACCGCCGCCAAGATTTTTGATCAGGGAACCAACGATCATGTCAGCGCCAACTTCCAATGGCTCCTGCTCCTCTACAAATTCTCCGTAACAGTTATCTACCATACAGATCACATCCGGTTTGATAGATTTTACAAAGGAGATCAGTTCTTTGATCCGTGCAATGGAAAGTGTCGGACGTGTCTCATATCCTTTGGAACGCTGAATGGTTACCAGTTTTGTGCGTTCATTGATTGCAGCACGAATGCCCTCAAAATCAAAATCCCGGTTGTTTAACAGATCTACCTGGCGATAAGTAATGCCATACTCTGCCAGTGAACCTTTGGACGGGCGGATTCCGATAACTTCCTCTAAGGTATCATAAGGTTTACCAACCGGTGAAAGCAGCTCGTCGCCCGGACGAAGATTAGACATCAGTGCCAGTGCAAGCGCATGGGTACCACAGGTGATCTGTGGGCGTACCAGCGCAGCTTCTCCATGAAAACACTCCGCATATACTTCTTCCAGCGTATCACGTCCAATATCATTGTAGCCGTATCCGCTGGTTGCCTGAAAACACTCTGCACTGACTCTGCATTTCTGCATCGCATCAATGACTTTCATCTGATTATATTCTGTCGTCTGATCGATACGGTCAAAACGTTCTTTTAATCCCTGTTCGATTTCTTTTCCAAATTCATAAACCTCTTTGGAAATTCCCATCTCAATATACTTATTCTCAATTAATTCTTCTGTCATAGCCATCCTCCAGCTTTTATCTCATTTAAAATCGCTTCCAATATTTTGGAATCGTCATAATCATAGTCCGGTTTATTCAGCCAGATCACATCCCGCTCCCGGCGAAACCACGTAAGCTGGCGTTTTGCAAAATGTCTGGTATCCCGTTTCAGTAAATAAATGGCTTCCTCATAGCTGATCTCTCCATCCAGCCAGGAAAGAATCTCCTTGTAGCCAAGTCCCTGCATGGATACCATGCCTTTGTGATACCCCTTTGCACGCAGCCGTTTTACTTCCTCCACCAGTCCGTGCTCCAGCATCAGATCTACCCTGCGGTCGATCCGTTCATATAAATGTGCTCGATCATCGTTCAACACAAAATAACGGAAATCATACGGCGATTCTTTCGCCCGCTCCTGCTCATTGTGTTTGGAGATCGGTTCTCCGGTTTTTTCAAAATATTCCAGTGCCCGGATCGTACGTTTCACATTATTTGCATGAATGATCGCTGCTGAAGCCGGATCTACTTTTTTCAGCATCTCATGCAGCACTTCATTTCCCTGCTCTTTTGCGATCTGCGCATAATGCTCCCGAAGTGCGGTATCTTCCTCCTGTTCCGTAAAATCAATATCGTACAGCAGCGCCTGAATGTAAAATCCGGTTCCGCCTGCCACGATCGGAATCTGCCCTTTCGCATAGATCTCTTTTAAGGCAGCTTTTGCCATCTCCTGAAAACGAACCACATGAAATTCATCCTCCGGATCCAGCACATCGATCAGATAATGGTCTACGCCCTGCATTTCCTCCGGCATGACCTTGGCAGAACCAATATCCATCCCGCGATATACCTGCATGGAATCTGCGGAGATCACGGCACCGTTAATTCTTTTTGCCAGTGCAATGGACAGATCTGTTTTTCCGACAGCAGTCGGTCCGGTTAAAATTAATAATGGTTGTTTTTCTGTCTTCATCTATCTATCTTCCTTTAAACAATACGCTTAAATTTCTTTTCTATCTCATATTTACTCATGGCAACGATAACCGGTCGTCCATGCGGGCAAAAATAAGGATTATCCAGTGTCAGCAGTTCATCGATCAGATGTTCGATCTCCGGTCTGGATAACTTCTGATTGCCTTTAACGGCAGCTTTGCAGGACATACTTGCAATTTTTTCTACTACCAATTCCGGCGTATCTTTCACCGACATGGAACTTAAGCTGTCCATCAGTTCCAACAGCAGACTCTGTCCGTTTAACCCATACAGATTGCCCGGAATTGCCGTTACCGCATATTCCTTTCCGCCAAACGGCGAAATCTCATATCCCAGTTTCGTAAATTCCGGTAAAAATTTCTTTAATAAAATTTCTTCCTGCATCGTCAGGGATAAAATGATCGGCGGGCTTACCATCTGAGACGTAAATTCTTTGCTGTGGTATGCCTTCATGGTCTGCTCAAACAGCACTTTTTCATGTGCGGCATGCTGATCGATCATATAAAACTGATCCTGAAACTCCACCAGCCAATACGTGTCAAACAGTTGTCCGATGATCCGATGCTGTGGACGTGCTTCTTTGGAAAGCAATTTCAACTCCTCACGCACAGAATCTTCCCGTACCGCATCACTGTGTTCACGCTGTTCTGCCAGATCATATAATGTCTGCTGCACTGCCTGTTCCATAACTGGCTCCTGTGTTTTTGTTTCATAAACAACAGAATCCGTTTTTTCTGTGTAAACAGATCCATTGCCGACTTCCACTGTTCCCGTTTCAGCAATTAATGTATCTTTCTGCTGTAAATTTTCTGTTGCTACTGCTACCTGTTGCATTTCGCCCATTCCAATTACTGGAACTTTCTGTTCGATAGTAACAGTATCGTCTTTTCCTGCAATATTCGCAGCAATATTCTTCTCATTTTCTGGAAGATTCACGTTTGCGTTTTTTTCTGCTCCAACAGATTCTCCTGTTTTTTCTCCAGGTTCCTCTTTTAAGCCCTCTGCCTGATTCTGAGTATTTTGTGTATTTACCGATACCGGGATCTTTCGCTCCCGCTCCGGATATTTACGCTCATAAGGACTGTCTTTTGCAATGGTAGCCCGCAGTTTTTCCAGACGTTTCGTCTCAAATGGTTCCGGAACCGCACCTGCCGCCTGAACCGGACGCTTTTCTTCTTTTCGCTCTTCCTTTACTGCCACTTTTGGAATCAGTTCACTCTCTCGCAGGCGCTCCGAAATCAGTGCAACCAGCTGATGATACATTTCTTCCCCATTGGAAAAACGCATTTCCATTTTGTTTGGATGGACATTCACGTCCACCAGCGTACCATCCAGTGAAATGGTCAGTACCGTAAACGGATATTTATGCTGCATCATAAAACCGCGGTAGCCATCCTCTAAGGATTTCGCGATCAGACTACTCTTGATATAACGTCCGTTAATAAAATAACTTTCAAAATTTCGGTTTCCTCTGGCAATGATCGGTTTTCCGATATAGCCTTCCACGGAAAATCCCGGATAATCTGCCTGAACTTCCAATAAATTGGCAGCGATATCTCTGCCATAAATATGATAGATAATATCCTTTAACTGTCCGTTTCCGGATGTATGCAGACGAATCTGCCCGTTGTTGATAAATTTGAAGGACACATCCGGATGGGAAAGTGCTATTCGCTCCATCAGATCATTGACATAGCCAGCCTCTGTCTGATTGGATTTCAAAAATTTCCGGCGCACCGGAGTATTGTAAAACAGATTTTTTACCAGAAACGTCGTTCCGTTCGGTGCTCCGATCTCCTCTAAAGAAATCTCTTTACCGCCTTCGATCAGATAACGGCTTCCGGTAAACTGCTCCGGTGTCTTGGTGATCAGTTCCACCTGTGCAACCGCCGCAATACTGGAAAGTGCCTCACCACGGAATCCCAGAGAGGAAATCGTTACAAGGTCTTCCACTTTACGGATCTTGCTGGTGGAATGACGGTAAAATGCAATAGGAATCTGTGCCGCATCAATACCACATCCGTTATCCGTGATACGGATCAGTGACGTTCCACCATCTTTGATCTCCACCGTCACTGCCGATGCTTTCGCATCAATGGCATTTTCCACAAGCTCTTTAACTACGGAAGAAGGGCGCTCTACCACCTCTCCCGCCGCAATTTTATCTATGGTCTGTTCATCTAATACTTCTATCTGTGGCATACGTGCCTCCTACCAGCGATTTTTAATCTTATTCTGGATTTCATACAATTTGCTCATCGCTTCAAATGGTGTCATATTGGTCAGGTTGATCTCACGGATCTCCTCAATAATATCATCGTCCTTAACCGTATCAAACAAGGACATCTGTGCCAGATCCACATCATCCGGCTTTTTGGTTTTTGCCTTATGCTGTGACGGAATTTCCGGCAGATTTGCTGCCAGATTGCTCATATTTGCCCGCTCTAACTCCTCACAGATGACTTTTGCCCGCTCGATGACCGGATCCGGAACGCCTGCCAGCTTAGCGACCTGAATACCATAGCTTCGGTCTGCTCCACCGGATACGATCTTTCGCAAAAATACGATATCATCGCCTTTTTCCTTGACCGCGATACAATAATTATTGACATTGGAAAGTTTTCCTTCCAGTTCTGTCAGTTCGTGATAATGTGTTGCGAACAAAGTCTTTGCACCCAAAATCTTCGGATTACTAATATATTCAACGACTGCCCACGCAATGGAAAGTCCGTCAATGGTACTTGTTCCACGTCCGATCTCATCCAGGATCAGCAGACTGCTGCTGGTGGCATTCCGTAAAATATTGGCAACCTCATTCATCTCTACCATGAACGTACTCTGTCCGGAAGCCAGATCATCCGATGCACCCACACGGGTAAAAATACGATCCACGATACCGATATTGGCACTCTGTGCCGGGACAAAGCTTCCGACCTGCGCCATCAGAACGATCAGGGCATTCTGTCGCATATAGGTGGATTTTCCTGCCATGTTCGGTCCGGTGATAATGGCGATCCGGTTATTTTTATTATCCAGATAGGTATCATTTTCAATAAACATATCGTTGGTGATCATTTTTTCCACCACCGGATGACGTCCGCTCTTGATCTCCAAAATTCCTTTTTCATTCATCTTCGGACGCACATAATTATTCTGCTCCGCAACCAGTGCCAGAGAAGCAAACACATCCAGACCGGCAATGGCTTTTGCTGTATGCTGGATTCGAACCACCTGTTCTGCAATCTGGTTACGCACCTTGCAGAAAATCTCATACTCTAACGCTGTCAGTTTGTCCTCTGCACCAAGAATGGTTTCTTCCAGTTCTTTTAACTCCGGTGTGATGTAACGCTCTGCATTGGTCAGTGTCTGTTTTCGTGTATAATATTCCGGCACCAGATCTTTGTAAGAATTTGTTACCTCTAAATAATATCCGAATACTTTGTTATATTTGATACGAAGATTTTTGATACCGGTCTTTTCCCGTTCTTCTTCTTCAATCTTGGCAAGCCAGGTTTTTCCTTCTGTTTTCGCATTACGCAGATGATCCACCTGCTCGTCATAACCGGTCTTGATCATGCCGCCTTCCCGGATGGAGATTGGCGGTTCATCCTCAATAGATTCTGTGATCAATGTACAGATATCTGTCAGCGGATCTAACTGTTCATCCAGTTCCCTCACTAACGGACTGCTCAGATCCTGCAATAATGTCTTGATGGCAGGCAGCATTTCCAGAGAGGAACGAAACGCAATCAGATCTCTTGGATTGGCAGTCTGATAAACCACGCGGCTGATCAGGCGTTCCAGATCATAGATAGGATTTAAGTATTCCCGCAGTTCTTCCCGGCAAATCATGTTATTTTTCAGTTCTTCTACCATATCCAGTCGGGCTTCGATCTTTTTTTTATCGATCAGCGGCTGCTCCAGATAGGAACGCAGGGTTCGCGCACCCATAGCAGTTTTAGTCTTATCTAATACCCAGAGCAGGGAACCACGTTTCTGTTTTTCACGCAGTGTCTCTACCAGTTCCAGATTTCGTCTTGTGGAACTGTCAAGCACCATGAATTTTCCGGTAGAATATGGTTCAATGGTTGTCATATGATCCAGTGTGGTTTTCTGGGTTTCATACAGATATTTTAAAAGGGAACCGGCAGCGATCACGCCACAGTTATAATCCCCTAATCCAAGACCGTCCAAAGATGCCACATGGAAATGCTCTTTTAACGTCGTTGCTGCCAGATCATCTCCAAAATACCAGGATTCCAGAGAATAGATCGTGATGCCCAGACGATGACGCAGATCCGCCAGATCAATGCCACTCATAAAAAATGCTTCATTTGAAATAATCTCAGACGGCATATATTTGCTGATCTCATCCAGAAGTTTTCGTTCAGAATCCAGTTCCGTCACAAAATAAGCACCTGTCGTAACGTCCGCCACAGACACGCCGTATTTGTTATCTACATAAACGATACACATAATGTAGTTATTTTTTGTCTCATCCAAGGCATACGTATCCAGATTGGTGCCCGGTGTGACAATTCGTGTCACTTCACGTTTTACCAGTCCCTTAGCCTGTTTCGGATCTTCCACCTGCTCACAGATGGCAACTTTATAGCCTTTGGATACCAGCTTATTCAGATATCCTTCTACTGCATGAAAAGGAACGCCACACATTGGCGCACGCTCTTTTAATCCGCAGCTTTTTCCGGTCAGGGTAATCTCTAATTCTCTGGATGCAGTCAGGGCATCCTCAAAAAACATCTCATAGAAATCTCCCAAACGGTAAAACAGAATACAGTCTTTGTATTCCTGCTTTGTCTCCATGTACTTTTGCATCATAGGAGTCAGTTCTTCTATATTTATCTCCATTTATTTCATCTCCTGCTGTAATATCGCTTCCGCAACTTTCAAGCCATCCATGGCAGCAGACATAATGCCTCCTGCATAACCGGCACCTTCCCCGCAAGGATAGAGCCCACGGATTTCACTCTGAAAGGTCTCATCCCGGTGAATACGCACCGGTGATGACGTCCGGCTTTCCACACCGGATAAAATGCAGTCTGCCCGATCAAAACCGACAATTTTTCTGCCGTAGGCATGCATGCCCTCACAAAAAGCTTCATTTAAAGCTTCCGGAAAAATTTCTCTTAAGTTGGCAAAATCATGCTGTCCTTTTACACAGCTCTCAAAACTGCCATAACCTGTGCTTACCTTTCCCTGCTCAAAATCACCGAATAACTGCTGCGGCACTTTACCTTTTGCCAGATTCCATGCTTTTTCCTCTAAGTCTCTCTGAAAAGCAACGCCGGACAATGGATGACTGCCATCCGGATAATCCTCCGGAGTCACCGAAACAATGATCGCACTGTTTGCATTGTGACTGTCCCGCTTCCGATAACTCATACCGTTCACTGCCAGTCGCTGCGGCTCAGATGACGCATTAACTACAAAACCACCCGGACACATACAGAAAGAATACACACCACGACCGTTTGATGCCTGATGTGTCAGCTTATATGTCGCGGTTGGCAGCAGGCTCATATCCGCATCTGTACCATACTGACTGTGATTGATCATCTCCTGCGGATGTTCCACACGCATACCGACAGCAAAAGATTTTGCTGCCATCGGGATCTGGCGCTCGTAAAGCATTTCAAACGTATCTCTTGCACTGTGTCCGATCGCCAGTACCAGATGCGAAACCTCATGCCATTCCTGTCCGTTGATCTCAATCGCACACATGTTTCCGTCTTTCATGCGAAGATCCGTTACTTTGGAAGAAAAATGAAAGGTTCCACCAAGCCGGATGATTTCCTGCCGCATCTGGGTTACTACGTTTCGAAGCACATCCGTTCCCACATGTGGTTTTGCCACATATAAAATATCCTCCGGTGCGCCAAATTTTACAAAGGTCTCCAGCACATAGCGGCTCCGCCCAAATTTATCTTTTACCAAAGTATTTAATTTTCCATCGGAAAAGGTACCGGCTCCGCCTTCGCCAAACTGTACATTGGATTCCGGATTTAAACTGCCTTCTGACCAGTAGGTTTCCACATCCTGCTGACGCTCTTCTACCGCTTTTCCACGCTCATACACCTGCGGACACAACCCGCACTGTGCCAGTTCATACGCTGCAAAAAGTCCCGCCGGACCTGCACCGATGACTGCAGCCTTAATGTCCGAAGCATTCTCCGGTTTTGCCGGAATCTGGTACTTCACCGGATGTACTTCCTGCACATGCGCCGGATTCTTCTTCACCTTCTGATGCTCGTCCACTACCAGATGA
Organism: Eubacterium ramulus; assembly: GCF_003122485.1. Lineage (GTDB taxonomy): Bacteria > Bacillota > Clostridia > Lachnospirales > Lachnospiraceae > Eubacterium_I > Eubacterium_I ramulus_A. The sequence continues at coordinate 43,790 of NZ_JRFU01000009.1, read as the reverse complement.
ACCGTATATGTATAAGACAGGGCATCTTTCTTTCTGGCATCCACAGACTGCTTGATGATCTGCATATCCAGCACTTTTTTCGCCGGGATCTGAGACAGCGCACATGCTTTTTTCAAAATCTGCTCCTTTGTATGTGCCAACGGTACCGAAATCTGCGATACACGAATTACTTTCTTCATATTGTTCTCCAATTTGTATTCTTCTGGTTATTGTTTCTGCTTGCTCAGCGCCAAAATTAATAACCATTCCTGTTTTCTGTTTTTATAAACCCATTCTTTTAATCTACTTGCTCTTATCCTGCCTGCTTTGCGGCATTTTTTCCTGCCACCGTTCCGCTGGACCACGCCCACTGCAGGTTGTAGCCACCGCAGATGCCATCCACGTTCACGACCTCACCAGCAAAATAAAGCCCCGAAACCAGACGGGATTCCATTTCCTCCGTCAGTTCATTTAATGGGACTCCGCCACAGGTCACCTGCGCAAAGTCAAAACCTCTGGTATCAGTGATCGTAAGTGTCGTTCGCTTTAGTGCCTGCATTAATTTTTTTATCGCTGCCGGCCGCCGTTTCTCGGGAATATCTGACACATGCTTGGCATGCAGTCCCGCACAGAGCATACCTGCCAGTTTTTCATTGACAATTCCGGACAACAACTGCTGCCAGCTCTCATGCACTGATGCATTTGCAATCTGCTTACTCAAAAATACTTCGATCTGTTCTGCCGGATAATCCGGGATAAAATCAAGCTCTGCCCGCACACTCTGCCTCTGCGCCAGCGCAATAGATGCATAGCGGCTCACCTGAAAAACCGGAATACCGGAAATACCATAATCCGCAAACTGTACTTCCCCGGTATCTTCTGCCACGCATTGGTTCTCTACAAATAATGATACTGTCGCATCTGCCCGGACACCACTGGTCTGCTTTAACCACTTGGCATCCGCATACAACGCCGTCAATGCCGGCAATGGTGTCTCGATCTGATGTCCAAAAGATTTTGCATAAATATAGCCGCTTCCGTCACTTCCCGTCTTCGGTGCAGCTTTTCCGCCAGTGGCAAGAATACAGCTTTTCGCCTGAAATGTACCATTTTTCGTATCAAATACAAAACCATTCTCTTTTCGCTGAATTTTTCGGATTCCAATCTCCTGAAAAATCACAATTCCAAGTTGTTCTGCCTGACTAAGCAGAGCATTCCGTATGGTTGCCGCCTGTCCGCTGCGCGGATAGAGGTAACCCTGACGACTCTTGGAGAGAACACCAAGTTCCTCAAAAAATGCAACGGTATCCTTTTCGGAAAATTGCTTCAGGATATGCAATACAAAGGCAGGAGAATCGCTTCGATAACAGCTTTCCCCCTGCAGCTCATTCGTAAAATTGCACTTACCGTTTCCGGTGGCAAGTATTTTCTTTCCTGAAACAGTATGATGATCCAGAATCGCTGTATGCGCTCCTTCTTTTGTCGCCCAAATTGCCGCCATCAGTCCGGCAGCTCCGCCGCCGACCACAATTACATCATAAATCTGTTCTTTCACTCAAAACTCCTTTTATTTATCTTCATCTTCAAAAAATCCAAGAATTTCCTCAGAAATATGGTCAATGGTATCCTTCTCATCTGTATGTTTTTCTGTTACAGACGGTACCGAATCTTCCTCATCATAATACCAGTCATCTTCTTTTTCAGAAGCATGCTTTTTCGCTGACTTTTTCCATATTTTTCCTTTGGATACGGTATCGGTATGTTTCTTTTCTTCTTTTTTCTGTTCAGAAACTTCTGCTTTTTCCTTATCCCCGGATTCTTCTGTTATATATTTTTCCGTTTCAACGGAATCTGTTTCTTTTCCGTTTTCTCTTCGATTACTGTGTTTTGCCCGTTTTCCCGCACGGATCGCAAACATCAGATAAATCGGACTGATGATGCTGACCGTACCGTCTGCGATCAATATGTAATACAGCACCTCTCTGTGCTGCAATACTTTCCCGTCCGGATTTAAAATGACTAAAATTGCTGCTGCCAGAAATGCCAGGGCAATGATCAGAAACAAAAGCCATGCTCCATTCCTGAGGCTTTTTAAATCCACGGCATTCTGCAATTTGATCACCGCTGTCAGTAGAATACAAACACCTAAAAACAATGGCAGATAACCTGCGATCTGCTGTGTACGAACCAACAGGCAGATACCAAGCAAAATACACAATACACCGCCGGAAAATCCATAATTCCCCAGATCATTATAGCTTGCTGCCATAAAATATTTCACGATCATGATCACACCACAGATCAGAAAGATCAGTCCTGCAATATAAATAATATAGCGTTCCTGAAACTGCGGAACAAAGAGCATTGCCAGTCCAAAAAGCAGATAGATCACGGCTATTCCAATCATAAATCTGGTTCCCAGACTTGCCTTTTTTAATTTATTTTCTCTTGCCATACTTTTTTCCTCCGTATCCATCAGGCAATCTGCCTGATGACCCACTTTTGTTCAGTATAGCACAAGCTTTTACTTTTTGGAACCCGTTTAACTCGAATAATTTTCAAGAAAACTATACAGATTCTCAAGACTGGTAAACTTGATTCCATTGATCGCATTTTTTCGCAGTTTTTCCGGCAGATCACTCACTTTCAGGCTTGTCTCAAAATACAGACGGTCTGTATCTGAAAAATAAACAGATAAATATTCTCCAGATGCCTTCAGGTAATATTTTTCCTCGGAAAGTGCCTTCATACTCTCCACAGTCTCCTGTTTTGCCACAGTGTTTTCTTTTTTTCCATCCGCATTTTCATTGGCAGCTTCCTGTGCCTGATCTTCCACCGATGCGATCTGTATTCCGGAATCCGCGTTGCCGCTTAAGCTTCCGCCAAAATAAAATCCGCCCCAGAAAGCACCGATGATCAGCGCTGTTACAATAAAAAAAGAAATGCGAATCATACGTGTCTGTTTCATCATAAATAAAACTCCTTTTTTCGTAGTATTCACATTTCTTCTTTTTTTATTCAATTTAAGCTTTTATACATAAAAACCCATAAGCAATAAACTTATATGGATTTCAATGAAATCATTCTTGCCAATTATTTTATAATAAATGGAACTTCTTTGCAATCCAGATAATCAGCTCACCCTTCGGGAAGCTATGCAGTTCTTCTTCAGTCAGTCCCTTGATCAGTAACAATGCTGCCGCATATACGATCATACCAACCAGAACAGCCACAACCACTCCGATTGCATTGCTGTGTAATGCTTTATGCACCACAAAATATGCTGCATATACCACAACACCCATGATCACGGATGCAATCGCCGGTTTTACAAAAGTCTTGGCTACATTCGGTTTAAAGCCAGAATGTTTTCGTACCGACAATCCATTCAAAATGCACATGATCAGTGAAAATGCAATGGTTCCGATACAGATACCATAGATTTTCAGATCAAAGCCAAACATTGCCACAGCGATCACACCTGCATGAAGCACCAGTGCAATGGATGCATTACGAACCGGAACATGCATCTGGTCAATGCCCTGTAATACTGCATTAGACAATGTGGAAATAGAATAGAAAATAACACTGATTCCACCTGCCTGCAGCAAATGTCCTGCCAAAGCACTTGACCCCGGGAACAAAAGCTGAATGATCGGATCTGCCAGCACCATAATGCCTGCGGTACACGGCATTGCAACCACCATGATAAAACGCATGGACATACCGATTTTTGAGCGAACCTGCGCATCATCTTTCTGAGCGAAAGCTGCTGCCAGTGCCGGAACACAGGAAGCTGCCAACGCCGTAGAGATTGAAATCGGCACATTGGTCAGAACACGGTATTTTCCGGAGAAAATACCCCACCATTCAGATACATTCGTTGCAGAATATCCCTGCATCGTTGCAATGTTTTTAAACAGCCACTGATCCACGATGGAAACCAGATTGTAAATGGTTGTACTTAAAAGTACCGGTACAATGGTTCCGATCAGAATACGGAAAATATTGCGGTAAGATTCCGGCTCTTTGTGTCCGATCTTTCGCTCACGCTTCATCGCTTTTTTGTATTTTGGCATAAACATAGAAAATACAAAAAGGATAAATACTAATCCGAAAAACGCGCCGGCACTGGTGCCCAGTGTTCCGCCGGCCGCACCATAAGCCGCGTCATAATGTTCTTTACTTCCAAGAACCGTTGCGATTCTTTTTCCGTAAGCAAACAGCACATACGCTGCACCTACACTGACAACCGCATTCACGATCTGTTCAATAATCTGTGAAACAGCACTTGGAATCATCGTTCCCATTCCCTGGAAAAATCCACGGAATACACCTAATACCGCAACGATGATCAGCGTTGGTGCCAGTACCTGCAGGGCATATACACCCAGCGGCGTCTGAAACAGCCGTGTCAGTTCTTCCGCACCGAAAAATACGATCACACAGGCAATTGTTCCTGTAATAGCAGCAAACAGCATGGCGCCCTTGAATACACGGTAGGCATTCTGCCGTTCACCGTTTGAAATACGTGCAGAAACCATCTTGGAAACCGCCATCGGCAGACTATAGGATGAGATCAGCAGCAACAGACTGTAGATCTCATACGCACAACTGTAATAATCATTTCCGTGATCTCCGATGATCGCAGTCAGTGGAATACGGTACACCAGACCGATTACCCTGCTGACCAGCGATGCTATGGCAAGGATCGATCCCTGCACCAAAAAACTTGTATCATTTTTCTTCTTACTCATTTAGTAACCTCTTCTCCTGCCAGGGGCAGTATTGGTTTTTAAGTAGCTTATCGATCTGCATACTCTTCTTCGCTTGCATAGAAAGCGATCTTATCTGCATAGGTATCTTCTGTCACACATACCCATGTTTTTCCCTGATTTAATGTAATTTCATTTCCATCCGCATCAAAATATCTGGTCGGAGCCTGAAGGGAATCTTTGGACCAGGTAACCGGAATCGCTTTTCCATTTGTAATATAATAACCATTTCCGCCTGCCATAGTCTCCATATCCAGATATTCGTCATCATTGCTCATACGACTCCAGCCGCAGATCTGAATGATCACATTTTTTACAGCAACCTGTTCACCGTTATTGCCATCTGTCTGTGCTTCCCCGTTCTGGAAACGTTTGTACAGACCAGTCTCACTGTCATACACAAACCATGGTTTATTTACCAGATATCCCGGTGCAATCACTGCCGCATCCTGTCCGTTTGTCAGCTCGATCTGTGTACTGTCATCTTCATTAAATTTATAATGTCCGGTATAATCAGAAGCATGTTTTGTCTCATATCCCTTGGTCTGGATTCCGGCTACAATGCCTTCTCCGGTCGTATAGGCATTGTGCGGTGCCTTTCTGCCGGAATCACGTTTGTACATCGTTCCTTCCAGACTTCCGTCCAGACCGGACAGATTGTTGACATAATCCTGTGACAACAGCTCTACCGCATATTTTGCCTGTCCATAATGGGCATAGATTGCATCAAACTCCAGTGCCCAGTGTACATAATAATGACGGCAGCTTCGAATGGACATTACTTTTTCCAGATTCGCATAATCCTGAAAAATGCCCATCAGACGTGTCTCCTGACCTTCTACAGCAGACTCATAGATCACATCTGCATCTGTAATGCCATATTGTGGCGTAGCGATCTTCGTATTACCAAGCATGACTGCCACCGGCCGCTGCGCTGCAATGTTCTCATCGATCCATTCTCCGGTCAGATAACTGCGTGCCATTCCTTCCGGAGTTTTCGGCTCCTCCGGTTCCGGTTCCGGCTCAGCTACAGATTCTTCCACCGGCTGAGAGATCACAGGCTCAGTCTCTTTCTTTCCGCAGCCTGCCAGCATTGACACTGCCAGAATCCCCATCATTACCCATACAAATGCTTTCTTCATAATCCTGCTCCTCTTTCTTATTTATCTCTTGATTTTCAGCACATCCAAAATCCTGCGCTGATGCTCCTCCATTACTTCTGCCTCCTCCGGAACCATGTGGTCATACCCCATCAGGTGCAGCATACTGTGTGTGATCAGGAATGCATACTCCCGCTTTACACTGTGACCGTATTCTTCCGCCTGTTCATAGACACTCTCTACACAGATAACAATATCTCCCAACAGAACTTCCTCTGTGTCCGGATTCACGCAGTCGTCAAACTGATGTTCCACTCCGTCGAAATCTGCCGGCTCGGCATATTCGATCATCGGAAAAGACAACACATCCGTCGGTCGGTCAATCTGTCTCATCTCGCGGTTGATCTCATGAATCCGATCCTTATCCACCAGTGTCAGATTTACTTCCGCCTCATATGGAAAACCTTCCGTATCCAGTGACTGCACGATCACATCCTTCGCCAGTTTTTTATAATGAAAAGAAAAACCCGGCGCCGTTTCACAGATAATATTAATTGTCATTGCGTCGTCCTCTGCTTTCTTTCTTATTCTGGCGTGCATTCTTTTCTTTTCTCTGCTGTGCACTCTCATATTCATCGTACGCTTTTACGATTTTCTGAACCAGAGGATGACGCACAACGTCCTGACTGGTCAGCTTGCAAAATGCAATATCATCCACATTTTTCAATACTCTCATGGCAACATCCAGACCGGATTTCACCCCCGGTGCCAGATCCTTCTGAGATGCATCACCGGTTACGACCACTTTTGAGCCAAAACCGATACGCGTCAGAAACATTTTCATCTGTGCCGGTGTCGTATTCTGAGCCTCATCCAGAATGATAAATGCATTATCCAGTGTACGACCACGCATGTAGGCAAGCGGTGCCACCTCGATCAGACCTTTTTCCTGATTTTTGATAAAACTCTCCGCACCCATGATCTGATATAACGCATCATATAACGGTCTTAAATACGGATCGATCTTGCTTTGCAGATCTCCCGGAAGAAAGCCCAGTTTTTCACCGGCTTCGATTGCCGGGCGTGTCAGAATGATACGGCTTACTTCTTCATTTTTAAATGCGGTGATCGCCATCGCCATTGCCAGATAGGTCTTTCCGGTTCCCGCCGGTCCGATTCCGAATACGATCATTTTATCACGGATCTGATCTACATAATCTTTTTGTCCCAATGTCTTTGGTTTTACCGGTTTTCCCTGCACAGTATGACAGATAACTTCACTGTCTGCCTCCAGCAGTGGATTCTTTCTGCAGCCGCACATTTCCAATGCATAAGTAACGGTCTGCTCGGTAATGTCATTGCCGCGCTGCGACATGGCAAGTAATTCCGTAAGGACTTTCTGCGCCGCTTCCACGTTTTTGTCCTCACCCATAATTTTCAGGCTTCCATCACGAACAACCATTGTGACCTGCAGATATTTTTCAATCTGTTTCAGCCAGGCATCAAACTTTCCGAATACATTTGACATATGTTCAATCGGAATGTCCAACAACTGTTGTGTCAATTCCATATTTGTCAGTTCCTTCCTGTGTCTTCGTGTTTTCAATCTCTGTTCTGCGACTCACTGTCACCATCGCATCCAGAGTCCCATGCACAGATACTTCTGTGGCATTCTTTTCTATAATAACACTATTCGACAATATTTGAATAGCATTTTTTTCTAATTTTTGGATATAATTATCCAGTTTTTCCTGTGCAATCCGCTTAATTTCTGCTTCTGTGCGGTCTGTTTCGTTGTTTTCATACTGCCACAGACGCTCCGTCACCAGGGTAAATGGCAGATAAAAATCCCTGCCAAGACAAATCTGCCGATAAATACGGATACATCCCGTCTGTGCCTTTTGCTGCCAGAACAGATTCAGCTGACCGTCTCCTGTCAGCACTCCAATTCCATATTTCGCCTTTCCAATCTGCTCGCGCACCTGCTTTTTTGCAGAAAAATGGTCTTCATAGGGAAGTATCGTATGGATCGTCACATCCGCATCAGCCGCACACAGATCATAAGAAACGGTTTCCCCACTGTCATCCTGAATCGGGATCATGCCGGATACGACCACCGTTCCAGCTTCCACTTCATCTCCTGCCTGCACCAGTGCCGTTCCACGGCGCACCAGTACCGAAGTCACCTCTCCGGCCACTTCTGTTACCAGATCCGATGCCACAAGTGCTGGTTCCTCCTCTGCATTTCCTGCAGGAAGCCGCTCCTGTACCGCTACATACAGCTTTGTTCCAGAAAGCCGCACCGACACCCAGGTAATATCCGGAAAATGATTTCGAAGCAGTACTTCTGCATTTCCACAGTCAATCTCACGCTTTCGCACGCCATACCCGATCTGCTCCTCTGCCAGAAATTTTGTCAGAAGCTGCGTGGAATACTGATAATTGCCGGATATTTCCACCGACCAGACAAAGCGTGACATAACCATCAGGAACAAAAACGCTGCCAGAATACCAATCGCAAAAAAACGATGCTTCCGGTAGCGAAACAACAAAAATGGCAGTCCCACCCGTTTTAAAATCCGGATCTGTGTCCCACTTTTTCTCAGCATTGGTTTCAGACGGCGAAATGCCCGCAGACTGATGCAGAAAACATACCCCGTCTCCTCCCGGTGAAGTTCCCACAGAATGATCCCTGCATTCCCACAAAGGTTAAAAAAGCGTTCCGGCGAATACCCGGTCAGCCTCACATACAAATAGCCACGAAAAAATTTGATAAATTTCAGCACTGACGCATCGCTCCCTATCTGCCATATTCCAGTTTATCGATCTGTCCGCTGATTTTCATGTCCTCGCCGGTATAGTATTCAATTTTCAGATGCGTTCCGCAGATCTCCACCTGCCCCTGTTTCAGAGAAAGCCGGATCTTATCTTCCCGGTATTCCAAAATTCCTTTATAATTTTCCACGGTCAGGTCGTTCTGACCGGTAATGGTCAGGATCGGCACACCAAACATCATATCCTTTGGCAGTTCTAACCGATCCGTCACCGATTTTACAAGCATATGTTTTTTCTTTTTCTTCATAATTCAATATATGGTCAAAATCATATGCTATGATAACTGTGTGCGTTATTTTCTGCACAATTCAAAAACTGTGTGATTTTTCCAAGCCTTTGCTTATGATCTGATCACTATTTGTGATACGGCTCGTTCGACATGATCCGATATGCCCGATACACCTGCTCTAACAAAATCACACGCATAAGCTGATGCGGAAATGTCATGTACGAAAAGCTCAATAAATAATCTGCCCGATTGATCACTGCATCCGACAGCCCCAAAGATCCGCCGATCACAAATCCGATATCACTGGTTCCATGCAAACCCAAAGATGCGATTTTTTCAGAAAAAGCAACCGAATCCAGCTTTTTCCCCTGAATTGCCAGTGCGATCAGATACGTTCCGTCCTTGATCTGACGGAGCAGACGTTCTCCTTCCTTATCTTTAATCTGTCTGGTTTCTGTATCGCTGGCATGATCCGGTGTCTTCTCATCCGACACTTCCACGATTTTCAGTTTGCAGTACCGTCCCAGACGTTTTTCGTATTCTTCAATCGCCTGACGGTAAAATTTTTCTTTGATTTTCCCTACGGTATAAATTGTAATATTCATACGGCTATTATTTCACAAGGTGAAATTTCTGTAAAGAAAAAATAACAGAATTTTAAAAACATAGAAAAAAGTAATGGAGAGTCTTTTTTATGTAAAAAATATGTGCTATAATAGCTTTAAATTATTGACCGGACGTTCCGGTGAAAACATAGTGGAGGAATATCATGCAGTTACTGGAAGAAAAGATTAAGACAGACGGCGTTGCCGTTAATGAAGATATTTTAAAGGTGGACAGTTTTATCAATCACAAGGTTGATCCATTTCTGATGAAAGAGATCGGAAAAGATTTCGCCGCACATTTTGCAGGTCAGGGAATTACAAAGGTTGTCACCATTGAAAGTTCAGGTATTGCTCCTGCCCTTACAACAGCCATCGAAATGGGAATCCCAATGGTGATCCTGAAAAAGCAGCCATCCAAAGTACTGAACAAAAATCTTTATCAGACAATGGTAACTTCTTTTACCAAGGGAACCAGCTATGAATTAACACTTTCTGCTGAACAGATTGATGAGACAGATCACGTTCTGATCATCGATGACTTCCTTGCCAACGGAGAAGCCGCAACCGGTGCGATCCGTCTTTTAAGAAAAGCACATGCTACCGTTGCCGGACTTGGTATCCTGATTGAGAAATCTTTCCAGCCGGGACGTGACAAATTAAATGAGCAGGGAATTCATGTATATTCACTGGCAAGAATTTCCAAACTGGCAGAAAATCATATCGAATTTATTCCGGAAGAAGCATAATCAACCGATTATCCTTTCAACCCAAAATGCAAAAGCCGAAGCACAGGATTTTTCCTATGTTTCGGCTTTTTTTAATTTACGAACGACATCATTTCATATCATTCTGTTTTTCACATCATTACAGGCTTTTATGCATTTCTTTGTATCATCGCATATATTTTTCGTTTCTGTTTTTATTCTTGCACCGCTACTTTTTAATACAATGTCGGAACGCCGGCAGCAAAAATGCATCCGCAAAAATCCACGCCAGCACATTTGACAGGCAGATTCCCATATATCCCATCAACGGTGCCAGCACAACACCCGCAATGGTTCTTGCTGCCATCTCAAGCACTCCTGCTGTCATGGCAAAGCCGGAATATCCCATACCCTGAATGGAAAAACGCACAGTTCCAACCAGTGTGAGCAGACAATAGCCAAGGGTAGACACCAGCAAAAACAGGAAGGAATAGTTCACTACTTCCGCATTTGGCTCACTCAAAAACAGCAATGTCATCGGTTTTCCAAATAATAACACGATTGGAATGCAGATCGCTGACCATACAAATCCACAGATTGATGCTTTTTTTACACCATCACTGACACGTTCCTTTTTGCCTGCACCAATGTTCTGTCCGGTATATGGTGCCATGGTCTGTCCCAATGACTCCAACGGACAGGTGATCAGGTTGTTAATCTTCTGCGCTGCTGTTACGCCTGCTACCGCTGTCGCACCAAGTACATTAACGGCGGCAGTGATCACCAGAGAGCCGATTGCTGTAATGGAATACTGTAATCCCATCGGCACACCAATGGCACAGAGCCGTTTCATGTAATTGCCACGCATACGCCACTCATCACGGCTTGCCTTTAGAATTGGAAACTTCTTTTTCATATAGATCAGACAGATACCGCCGGATACGCCCTGAGAAATCACGGTTGCAATCGCTGCTCCTGCCACACCAAGCGGAATCGGAATCATCAAAATAAAATCCAGTGCAATGTTCATAACCGAAGACAAGATCAAAAACATCAGCGGTGTTTTGGAATCCCCCAGTGCTCTCGCCACACCTGCCAGAAAATTATATAAAAACGTGCATGGAATTCCAAGGAAAATGATCAATATGTAAATATAGGCATATTCAAAAATATCCTCCGGAGTTTTCAAAAGCACCAGCATATTTCTGGTGAAAATACATACAAAAAAGGTGATCACAATGCTGAAAAACACACACAGCCAGGTGCTGTTTGCCACATAGCGCCGCAATTCCACTTCTTTGCTTGCACCAAATGCCTGTGCGATTGGAATGGAAAAACCATTGCAGATACCCAGGCAAAACCAGATGATCATAAAGTTCAAAGATCCCGTGGCACCGACACCTGCCAGTGGCTGCACACCAAGCACCTTTCCAACAATCATGGTATCTACCATACTGTACAGCTGCTGGAACAACATTCCCATACACAATGGAACTGCAAAATTTATAATATGCCGCAGGGTGGAACCTGAAGTCATGTCTTTTGTCATATGATACTCCTCCTCAAATCTCTCTGATGAAATCTCTTTCAAAACTCACTCTATACTATAGCAAATATAGTCTTGCATCCATAACAGAACTGACATAAAATATAACAAAAGCGACTTTTTTATATTGATATGGAGATAATTATGAAAAATACTATAACAATCTCGGTTCAGGACGATTTCTGGGAAAACCGTGCACACGGTGATACCACATTTCCCTGTGCCGCCTATTATACCGATGCCAATACCCACGATATACGCTGGCACTGGCACGAAGAATATGAATTATCCATTGTCCGAAGCGGCTCCTGTCCGCTATCGGTCGGAACCGACCACCTGACACTGCACGCCGGTGATGCTATTTTTATCAATACCGGAACGTTACATTCTCAGGAAACGACCAAGGCTACAAAAGATTTTTACAAAGAAGACCTTGTCTTTCATGGACGTCTGATCTATAGTTCCAAACATACGGTCTTCTGGCAAAAATATATGGCACCCATTGCGACATCCAGCATTTCCCTGCCCTACATACATCTGACCCCTGCGGTTCCCTGGGAAAAAGAAATCATTGCTCTGGTTTCCGATGCTACGGAATCTGCCCGTGAAAAGCCCTTTGGCTATGAATTTTATATCCGTGAAAAATTATCCCGGATTTTTCTTCTGCTGGCACAAAACCGGACGGAGCTTGCTTCCCACAGTCAGAACGAAAGTTCTCAGGAAATGCAGCATATCAAAAAAATGATCCGGTATATCCAAAATAATTATACCGAATCAATTTCTCTGAAACAGCTGGCACAAACTGCCAATATCTGCGAACGGGAAGTCCAGCGTTCCTTCCGCAACGTCATCCGGCAATCACCGATCCAGTATCTGATCCACTATCGGATTGAAAAAGCCTGTCACATGCTGGATTCCGGGGAACAAAGTATCATTGATATCTGCAATAGTTGTGGATTTTCCAGTCCAAGCTATTTTACGAAAACATTTAAGTCGATCATGGGATGTACCCCTAGGGAGTATCGCAATACGCGATGATACAGAAACAGGAAGGGATATTTTTTCCCTTCCTGCTGCTTATTTTTGAAATTATATTGTGCAATCATAATTACTATAAATGCATGTAAATCCTATGCTTATGTATTTTATTGCAATCTAACATAATACATTTTTTATTTTCTTTATTCCGGATGGCATCTGCCACATGGTTCATATCCCTGCTGCTGAAGTTCTGCCGCGGTTCCGGTAAATTCCTGCCGATTATTTTCCTTGATATCCGCTACACTGGAACAATCCGGCGTATGATATTTCATTGTATTCGTATTTAACACATATGTCTTTTCCGTTGCCTGAGACTGCTGACCAGACGGTGTAGATGTGGCTGTGGATGTAGATGCGGACTGTGCCGCTGCCTCCTCATCGGTTGCCTTCCTGCTGTCTCCGGTAGCATAATCAATGACAACTCCCGGCTGCACATTGTAGACATAGACATTATAGCAGACACCTGCTCCGTTATCTTCCACAGATTTTGCTTCCATCTGCACACCGGATGCTACCAGATTGTCCCCTTCAAAAATCGGAGTTACACGATAACGCACATGCGCATTGTTCTGTTTTACATAATCTGCTACTTCATCCTCAAAAGGCAACATTCCTGTCACGTTCAGATAACGTGTTCCTGTGATCAGATTCTTCTCGTTGGCGTTTTCACCGCTGAGCTGATATCCGATCAGATGACAGCGATTATATAAATAGTTACCATCAATACCCTCATACTTAATTGTATGCCAGCCGCTTGGTTTTACCTGACCAATAGCTCCACGTTCTTCTGTCGGCATCAGATCAATTCCGACGATTGCATTTGCCACGCCACATCTGCCAAGACTGTCCAGCTCTGAATAATCCTCATAAGATGTTGTCTGCATATCAGCATCTGTAAAATCAGGTACATTATTATTGATCGTTACATAAGACTGACCGGAATATGCCGGAATACTGTCCAGTGATATACTTTCGCTGCTCTGTGATGCAGTACTGCTATCTGCAGACTGACCCTGCTGTTCTGTGACTGCCTGACCGCCATTTTCCTCCTGTGTGGTACGCGGTTCCGGCGCCGGAGACAGGGAACACGCCGAAGTAAGGACGGTTGCTGCCACGATCAGCGGAATCAATACTGCACGCATTGTTTTTGTCACTTTATGTAATAAATCCTTTTTCTTTTCGGATGTTGCAGATGTAGCACCTGCTTCTGTAATTTTTGTATTCTCCGTTATTTTTATTTCTTTTTCCTTTTCGTTATTTGAAGAATCCACATTCATCTCACCGTCCATTATTCCGGCTTGTTCCTTTAAAAATGTTCGCAGACTCTCATAATCTTCTGTAAACACCATCGCCTGCATACCAGCTTCTCGGGCACCTTCCACGTTATCCTTCCGATCATCGAAAAACAGACATTCTTCTGGTTTTAACTGATATTTTTCTAACAGACATTCATAAATCCGTACGTCCGGTTTGATCAGATGCACCTCAGAAGATACCATGACGCCGTCAAATGCTTCTAACGGAGAAAATTTCGGGAAATACCGATAAAACTCATCTGCTGCTGCATTGGAAAGCACATACGTCTGGTAACCCCATTTTCGCGCATCCTCACACAATTTTACCGATTTCTCCAGTGGTTCCATACAGATATCCCAACCATACACACATTTCTTCAATTCTTCATGATATTGCTCCGGGATTCTTTTTGCCACGCTTTCATACATTTCTTCAATCGAAATCGTTCCTCTGTCCCGTTCTACCCATTCCGGTCCCTGAAACAGTTCTTTCCGGATCAGGTCTCTTGCTTCCTCTGACGAAACGTATTCCCGCAATGGAACTTCCGGATCATAACGAATGAGTACATTTCCCATGTCAAATATTAAATGCTTGATTTTTGCCATAACTTACCTGCCTTTTTTTAACCCAAAGAATGCCACTTTGCATACTCACATATACAATCGCATATGGAATACCCAAAGTGACATTCTCATTCATATAATTTTTATTCCAAAATGCCTTTTCATTGCGTTAGGTATTATATCAGATTCAGAAATATTTAACCAGAATTTTTGCCCCTCATCATTCATAGCAATTTGATTCCTCTTTCATCTGATGCAAAATAATATCCTAGCGTATTCCAGTTACCTCGTAACCTTCCTCTTCTACTGCTTTTTTCAGTGCGGCATCATCAACGGAACCGGATAACTGAACAACAGCAGTTCCTTTCTCATGGCTTGCCTCTGCGGATGCAACACCCTCTAATGCCTCTAACGCTTTCTTTACATGTGCCTCGCAGTGTCCGCACATCATACCTTTGATCTCGATTACTTTCTCCATATCATTCTCCTCCTGTTTTTCAGCCATTACATCTGTATCTACTACGATCTGTACATCCTGCTGATTCTGATTCTTTTTATGATTTTTCTTTTTATCTCTCTTTGTACTGTAAACCTTTACAAAATTCAGACGCAGCGCATTTGTTACCACGCAGAAGCTGGACAGACTCATCGCTGCCGCTCCGAACATTGGGTTTAATTTCAGTCCAAACCAATGATACCACACTCCGGCGGCAATCGGAATACCTATTACGTTATAAATAAACGCCCAGAACAGATTTTCGTGAATATTTCGAAGTACTGCACGACTCAGACGAATGGCAGCCGGCACATCGGAAAGACTGCTCTTTACCAGAACCACATCTGCCGCATCCAGTGCCACATCTGCACCTGCTCCAATGGCAATTCCCATATCCGCACGGGTTAACGCCGGAGCATCATTGATTCCATCACCGACCATGGCAACTTTTCCACGCTGCTGCAATTCACGGATCACACGTTCCTTACCATCTGGCAGGACACCTGCAATAACCTGATCTACACCTGCCTGCGCACCAATTGCTTCCGCAGTACGCTCATTATCGCCAGTCAGCATAACAACCTCAATTCCCATATTCTGAAGCTGGGAAATTGCCTGCGGACTGTCTTCTTTGATAACATCCGCTACCGCAATAATACCAAAAAGTTTCTCTTCTGTTGCAAAAAACAGCGGTGTTTTTCCCTGTTTTGCAAGTTCTTCTGCCTGACGCTGCATCTGCTCGGAAACGGTTGTTTTTCCGGAAATAAATTTCAGATTTCCGCCAAACACACGCGCACCAGAAACAATTCCTGACAGACCATTTCCCGGCATTGCCTGAAAATCATCAGCGGCAGAAACGGTAATCTGCTGTTCCTCGCCGTAAGCCACAATGGCTTTTGCCAGCGGATGCTCACTCTTTAACTCCAATGCTAATGCGGTCTGCATTAATGTGTCTTTTGTGATACCCTCACCCGGTATCATATCTGTTACTTTCGGTTCACCCTGTGTAATCGTACCGGTCTTATCCAATGCTACAATATCGACTTTTCCGGTCTCTTCCAGAGATACTGCTGTCTTAAATAACACACCGTTTTTCGCACCAACGCCGTTTCCAACCATGATGGCAACCGGTGTCGCAAGACCTAATGCACACGGGCAGCTGATCACCAGTACGGAAATTCCTCTTGCCAGCGCAAAACCGAAATCCTGACCAACTAAAAGCCATACAATAATTGTCACTATTGCGATAGAAATAACTGCCGGCACAAAAACACCGGATACTTTATCTGCAACTTTTGCGATTGGTGCTTTTGTTGCAGCCGCATCGCTGACCATCTGAATGATCTGGGAAAGTGTTGTATCGTTTCCAACTCGTGTTGCCCGGCATTTTAAGAATCCAGACTGATTTAAAGTAGCTGCAGATACGCTGTCACCCTCTGCCTTGTCCACCGGGATACTTTCGCCGGTCAGAGCAGATTCATTTAACGCACTGTTTCCCTCAATGATCACACCGTCCACCGGAACGCTCTCGCCCGGACGAACAACAAAAATATCTCCGATCTGTACCTGTTCTACCGGAACAGGAACTTTCTCGCCGTCCCGCAGAATCGTTGCTTTTTTTGGAGCAAGCTGCATCAGGCTCTTTAATGCATTCGTTGTTTTTCCTTTGGAATAAGCCTCCAGCATTTTTCCGACTGTGATCAATGTCAGGATCATCGCTGCGGACTCAAAATAAAACTCATCCATGTACTGCATTACAGCATCCATATCCATCCGCATCTGTGCGCCGGTCATGGCAAATAATGCGTAAGTACTGTATGCAAAAGATGCACCGGAGCCAAGCGCTACCAGCGTATCCATGTTTGGAGACTTATGCAGCAGACTTGTAAATCCACTGATAAAAAACTTCTGGTTAATGATCATAACCAGAATGGTCAGAAGCATCTGATACAATCCCATGGCCACATGATTTCCCGCCATAAAGGACGGAAGCGGCCAATTCCACATCATATGTCCCATGGAAACATACATTAATGGAATCAGGATCACAACAGAAGCGATCAGACGTTTCCGCAATTTTGGTGTCTCATGATCCTTTAATGCCTCCTCATCAAATGCCGGTGCGGATGTATTCTGCTCTCCCCCCTGCAAAGAAGCGCCATACCCCGCCTGGGTAACCGCCTGAATAATATCTGACGGTGCTGCCGTACCTTCCACATTCATGGAATTGGTCAGCAGACTGACGGTAACGGAAGTTACACCGGGTACCTTCGCCACCGCTTTTTCCACATGAGCACTGCAGGCCGCACAGCTCATGCCTGTTACTGAAAATTTATCCATAAAAATATTCACCTCATTTATTTTCTCTGCTTATGCAGATTTTATCCATTTGCTTTCATCAGAATCACATCAAGTCATACAAATACACAACCTAAACTTTATCTATGCGGTTCTGCTCAATTACATATACAGCAGAATCCTTTATTTCATCAGCTTCTGCATGGTTGTAACCAGCTCATCAATGACACTGTCATCACCATTTCGCACATTTTCCACCACGCAGGTTTTGATATGATTTGCCAGCAGTACTTTATTAAAACTGTTCAACGCCGCGTTAATCGCTGCCACCTGTGTCAAAATATCCACACAGTAGGCATCTTTTTCCAACATACCTTTCACGCCACGCACCTGACCTTCAATACGGCTGAGTCGGTTCATCAGATCCTTATACTCTTTCGCGTCACGTTCTTTTTTCTTATGACAACAGCAGCAGGATTCTTCCTGTACCGGAGTAGTTTTCTCTTTTTCCATCGAATCTATCCACTTCCTTTTTTCATTATTTCAATCCTTCTGATCAATACGGGCTTATTATATACCCCCTTAGGGTATATTTCAAGTAAAAAATATCCGGAAAACACATCAATGATAAAAAATATCAAAAATGCATTTTCCGGATCGGTCAATTTCTTATTCTCTCTTTTTCAAATTCTCTTTTTTACTATATGATTGCAATTCTCACGCGCCATTCGCAAAATGACCTGTAACACTACATTCTCTCAAGAATGGTATCCAGAATACAACCTGCAGCCTCTTTTTTGCTCATCAGCGGCAGCTCTTTTTCCATATCATTAGCGATCAGTGTGATCACATTCGTATCAGTACCGAATCCGGCACCTGCCACTTTCAGGTTATTGGCTACGATCATATCCAGATTTTTCTTTGCAATCTTGGTTCTGGAGTTTTCCAGCATGTTCTGTGTCTCCATGGAAAAACCGCATAAGAACTGATGTGTCTTAGAAGCACCAAGGGTTGCCAGAATATCTTTCGTGCGTGTCAGCGGAATCGACATATCGTCCTCTTTTTTCTTGACTTTCTCCGTGCTGACCTGTGCCGGACGATAATCCGCCACTGCAGCCGTCATGATGACGATATCCGTCTGCTCATATTCTTCTGTCACAGCTTCATACATATCCTGTGCGGAAATCACCGGTTTTACTTTGGCAAACATCGGCGGCTCCATGGCACAAGGTCCTGTTACCAGTGTTACATCCGCACCACGCAGCATCGCATTTTCCGCAATGGCATATCCCATTTTTCCTGTGGAATGATTGGTGATATAACGCACCGGATCAATGGCTTCTTGTGTCGGTCCTGCTGTGACCAGTACTTTTTTGCCTGCCAGATCTTTTTCAAAGGCGATCACACGCAGGATATGCTGGAACAGTACTTCCGGCTCCGGCATCTTTCCTTTTCCCACATCTCTGCAGGCAAGCATACCGCTGGCTGGTTCAATGATTTCCTTTCCATAGGAAGCCAGTACTTTTAAATTGTCCTGCAAAATCGGATTCTCATACATATTTGTATTCATCGTCGGCACGATCAGCATCGGCGCTTTGCATGCCATCGCAGTGGTCGTCAACATATCGTCTGCGATTCCATGCGCCAGCTTTCCAATCACATTTGCAGAAGCCGGTGCGATCATCATCACATCCGCCTGCTGTGCCAGACTTACATGCTGAACATCAAACTGAAAATTCCGGTCAAATGTATCCACCAGACATTTGTGTCTTGTCAATGTTTCAAATGCGGTCGGATGGATAAAATTTGTCGCATTCTGTGTCATGATCACGTGCACATCTGCATGCTGTTTGATCAGCATACTTGCCAGTGATGCAATTTTATAAGCTGCAATACTTCCTGTCACACCCAGTACAACGGTTTTTCCTTTTAACATGATTTCTTTTTACTCCTCATCCAGTCTTGCTTTATCGAATAACTGACCGTGTTTCTCATAGTTAGTCACCCGGTCAATTCGATTGATCTCGTCCACAAAAACAACTGATGGTTTATGTGTTTTTGCTTCCTCCGGCGTCATATCCGCATAAGACATAATGATGACTTTATCCTTGACGGAAGCACAGCGTGCTGCTGCGCCGTTTAAGCAGATCATTCCGCTTCCACGCTCTCCGGCAATCGTATATGTCTCAAAACGTGCGCCATTATTGACATTAACGATCTGAACTTTCTCATATTCAAGAATACCTGCAGCATCCAGAAGATCCTCATCAACGGTGATACTTCCTACATAATCAAGTGCAGCCTGTACCACAGTTGCACGGTGAATTTTTCCTTTTAACATCTGAAGGGTCATAAAAACTTTTTCCTCTCTACTTTTACAAATTTGATTAGATCATGAAGTTATCAATTAATCTTGTTTTTCCAATATACACTGCCATAGCAACCAGTGCCGGACTCTTCAGTTCTGTTACCTGCTGCATTGTCAGACCGTCTACCGCTTTGACATAATCAATTTTTGCCAGCGGCTCTGTCTCAATGTTCTTTTTCATTGCTTCTACTAATTTTACCGCATCTGTCTCCCCTTCTTCAACCATTTTCTGGCCCATAAAAATGGTTTTGCTCAAAATAAGTGCTGCTTTTCGTTCTTCTGCAGACAGATAGGTATTTCTGGAGCTCTTTGCCAGTCCGTCTTCCTCACGGATGATCGGGCAGCCGATTACTTCCACATTCATATTCAGGTCATCTACCATATGTTTGATGACTGCCAGCTGCTGTGCATCTTTCTGTCCAAAATATGCACGATCCGGCTGAACGATATTGAATAATTTGCTGACAACAGTACAAACACCACGGAAATGAACCGGACGGCTCAGTCCGCAAAGTTCCTCTGTCAGAACCGTCATGTCCACAAAAGAACTGAATCCATCGTGATACATTTCTTCCGGTTCCGGATGGAAGATCAGGTCAGCGCCAAGGCTCTCACAGAATTTGCTGTCTTTTTCCAGATCTCTCGGATAACTCTCCAGATCCTCTGTCGGTCCGAACTGCATCGGATTGACAAAAATGCTGACAACTGCTTTGTCATTCTGCTCTACGGCTTTGCTGATCAGACTGCCGTGTCCCTCATGAAGATAACCCATGGTTGGTACAAATCCGACTGTCTTTCCTTCTTTTCTCCATCCTGCTACAATATCTCTTACTTCTTTTACTGTTGATACAACCTGCATTTTTCTATTCTCCTCTATACTTGTTTTTCGATTTTTATTTTTGTTTTGTTCTGTTCTCCTCTATACATTTGTATAAAACGCTATACTTTTGTGTAAAATGAAAGGTGAACACTACTTATATTAACTTTCAAAATCAACTAACACTGTTAGTCAATTTCATTTCTTAATACAGTTTTTCAATAACTTCGTCTGAAATCGCGTATGTATGTTCCGGTGCCGGGAAGGTACCCGCTTTTACCTCTGCGGAATAATCTGCAAACGCCTGTTTCATGATCTCACCCACATTTGCGAAACGTTTCACAAACTTCGGTGTAAAATCAGAAAACATACCAAGCATATCCTGATTTACTAGAACCTGTCCGTCACAACCTGCTCCTGCTCCGATTCCGATGGTCGGAATAGAAACTGTCTTTGTGATCACTTCGGCAAGTTTTGCCGGAACACACTCCATAACAAGTAGAGAGGCACCTGCTGCCTCAACCTTTTTCGCATCCTCTACCAGCTGGCGGGCTGCTTCTTCACTTTTGCCCTGTACCTTAAATCCACCAAAGGCATTAATGGACTGAGGTGTCAGTCCGATATGTGCACATACCGGAATATCTGCTGCTACGATTGCCTCGATCTGCGGGCACACTCTTGCACCGCCTTCCAGTTTTACGCCATGTGCATGTCCCTCTTTCATCAGACGTCCTGCATTTAAAACTGCATCATAAACAGAGGTCTGATAAGACATAAACGGCATATCTGCCAGAACAAAGGCATTTTTTGCTCCTCTGCTGACTGCTGCGGTGTGTGCGATCATATCTTCCATCGTAACAGGCAATGTATTTTCATAGCCAAGCATTGTATTGCCAAGGGAATCTCCGATCAGCAAGATTTCAATGCCGGCTTCATCCATGAGCTTAGCCATGGAATAATCATAACAGGTGAGCATTGTAATCTTCTCACCATTCTCTTTTTGCTTCTTTAATGTAGAAACTGTGGTTTTCATGAATTGAGCATCCTTTCCATTTCAGAATAATCCCGCTCGGGATGTTTCATTTTTGCAACGTTGATCACTTCGCCGGACAGAATTTTATAAACCTTCTGTTCCTGCTCTGACAAGCTCTCCAAATGATCCATCACCGTCGTCAGGTCATTTCGCTCGATCGGACCTGTAAGTGCCCCGACCGGACCGTACTGGATGATATTCTCCGTATTTCCAATCATCAGCGGTGACAATGCGCGATGTGCATTTGCAACGGAAAAACCGCAGTCCCGCAGCATTTGCTCACACATATTTGCCAGTCCAACATATAAATTGCTGGCCATAGCTGCTGCCGCATGATAACGTACCTTATCCTCTTTTGAAATAACCTCCACCGGATTTCCAAAACTCTCAAAAAGCCGTAAAAACCAGTTCAGATACTTCGGATCTCCCTCAATCGTAAAAAACGCCTGGGAAATCACCTTATAGGATTCATACTTATCATTGATGGCGAATAACGGATGGATAGAATATCCATAAGCGTGATAACGCTCAATATCCGAAAAGACAGCGGAGCTTAACGCGCCACTGAAATGACTTATAATCTTATTCTGAATCGGAAGCATTTTCAATTGTTCCCACATTTGAGCAATCGCCGAATCCGGAATTGCCACAAAAAGGACATCACTGTCCTCTACCAGATGTCTCAAATTCAGATACTGTCTGGTATTTGTAAAATCTGCTGCTTCTCTGGATGACTGTGGATTACGACTATAATAACCACTCACCCTTACGTTGCGCTCGGTTAGATATTTTCCAAGTGAAAAACCGACTTTTCCTGCGCCAATAAATCCAATATTCATAAGCATCCCTCCATTTCCTAATGGTGGGACAGTGAGTCTTGTTTGCGAACAGCAATACAAGCTCCGTTTCAAAATAATAAATACAAGGTATCGTTTCCTTTCGGAATACCATCCGCCCGACATTATACCGCCCGGGTACCCATTTGTAAAGGATTTTCAGCAATTCATTTGATTATAATCGGCAATCCACTGTCTGCGCAGGTCTTCCTCTCTGCCTCTCCAGTTGAAGGAATTGGATGCATCTGACAGTTTTTTCCGTTCCTGATAATACTGCTCCTGATCCGATACTTCCGTAAAACGGGAAAATGCCTCTTTCATCGTACCAAAATGAATCTCCGGTTCCAGATTACCAAGCACCTCATCCTCCGGCACATAATTCATAGCATACAGATAACAATACCGGCTCTTCTCTGATCTGTTTTTCTGATAAGCTGCTGCAAACATTTCTGCCGCTTCCTGAAACAAAAACAGACGCGCATATGCCACGCCCAGATTGTGCAGGATTCCCCCCTGCAGCTCCTCTGTCAGATAGATCAGATTTTCCTGCTGCAGCAATTCCAGATAACCATATGCCGCATGGCGGTATTTTTTCTCAGACAGGAAATAATCCGCTTTCATTTTGCGGCGCTCCATCGGACTTTTCCCCCGCATCCGCGTCAGCATCTCATCAATCTGGCGCAATCTCTCCACGGTGTAAAAACCGGACGCAGACAAAATCAGTTCCGCACATTCATAAACATCCTTAGATTTTCGATAGCTG
Source organism: Eubacterium ramulus (assembly GCF_003122485.1). Taxonomy (GTDB): domain Bacteria; phylum Bacillota; class Clostridia; order Lachnospirales; family Lachnospiraceae; genus Eubacterium_I; species Eubacterium_I ramulus_A. The sequence continues at coordinate 20,506 of NZ_JRFU01000009.1, read as the reverse complement.
TTTTTTAAATGAGCTGTCAGATCTGCCTCTCCCAGTTCTTTTTCCAACCACTGAAACAGGGATGTGCCGATCCATTTTTCATCCAGCAAAAACAGATTCGATTCTATCGCATAGCAAAGTTCCTCTAAGGTATACACAGAAACAGACAATCCCTCAAGAAAGAACGGATTCTGCGCCTGTCTGTCCCTGCACAGTTTCAATGTTCCCATATTATCTGCCTCCTTTTTTTTGACCATACCGTGCTTTTTCCATCGTGCTGCCACCTTCCATATCCAAGGCTACCGGAAACTCCCAGATTTTACCGGAGCTTTTGAAAAATTCACCAAATCCATCATCGGAAAGCCGCAATGTCACTTCTGTTCCGTTTTTCGGAATTGCCTGAATGCGAAACCGCAAAGCTGCTTCCGGCCGATCCGGAAGATCTGTAAGCTCCAGATGCAGCACCTGACTGTTTGCGGCACCGATCCGACTGATTTTTAACACAATTTCCGGAGTACCGCCGTAAAGTAATTTAAAAGACGGTGTCTGGCAAAACCAGTTCTGTCCGGCTTCGATCAGACGGATAAAACCGTCCGCTCCCTGACTTTCAATCCGAAGATCCAGTTCCCCCTGCATTTTGTATTCACAGTTAAAGAAAAATCCCCATGTTTCCGGCTTACTGTAGCGCCATGCACCATATGCCGCACCTCTGGTCAGCAGATTTTTCCCTAAAAATCCCCGTTTGTTCGTTCCCATCACCCGCAGGGATTCCCGTAACCAGTTACCATCAAATCCATCTCCCACAAAATATACCGTGGAAATCGCATGTTTTGCAAAAGATTCCCGTACAACATTGGAAAAATATTCATCCATCAGCTCCGCATGCGTGCAGATTGATTCCGGCACCTGCCAGTGTTTCTGCTCTGCCGTCACAAACTGTACTTTCAAACCGCTTTTTCTATGCAGCAGATAAAAACTCAGTTCTGCCCCCTGAAAATAGAACATTGCCACATCATGCTGCCACAACACCGCTTCCTGATGATACGTATGTAAAAAGAAACTTTCCGCATAATCCATAAAGATCAGTTCTTTTTCTGAGAAATCCAGCTCCTGACGTACGTATTGAAGCAACGCAATCGCCTGCTGTGACAATACCGGAACTGTGATTGCCACACAAGTCGGATCTCCCTTCAGACCATAGCGCTCTTTCAACCGGATCAGACGCCGTACAAACTGCACAAACAATCCATGATACAATGTGGTCTCTTCCGTCTGCTCCTGCAATGCGCCTTCGTAAATATCTTCAAAAAAATCTCCGTTCGGCTGTTCCTTTCGTTTCAGAGCCTCATCCCCATAATACGTTGTTCCCTTTTTTTCCAGAAACATTACCAGAGGAATCCCAAATTTTTCCATTCCTCTGACCGTCGATATCGTCTCCGGTTCTTTCTGTTCCTCCCGGTACAGACTAATCATCGCCCTGTCTCTTCCAATATCAATTCCTACATAGAACTCTTTTTTCTGATCCACTGCTCTTACTCCTCTATCGGCAGAAACAAAGCATCTGCCAGATCGGTCAGTTCTGCATATTCATAAGCAGACTGCCTGTCTTTCTTCTCCATCCATGCTGCAAGCCGACCATATCGTGTCTCTTCATATTCGGATCCCGGTTTTGCTTCCAGCGTGCCGCTCTCCAGCACCTCTCCACTTCCTGTCACTGCCTCATACTGCATTTCCTTTTCAAAAAAGGTATGCAGCACACAGGTATACAATCCCGGTAATATTTCCTGCATTCCAACGGACTGTACTTTTTCATGCCTTTCATTGTAAATCATCACATGCAGCACCTGCTCCGGCTGTGCCACACAGGAAATCACATTTTCACCAAACAGCAGATACTTTCGCTGCAATTTGGCCGGAAGCTCCTGATAAAACGGAAAATAAATGCCTTTTAACAGAAAATGCTCCAGCAGTTTTGTTGCCAGCACTTCTTCTGTATGACGCATTTCTTCTTCCTTGTCGTCTGTTACAGTTTTCACACACCGTTTTAAAAATGCCGCCTGGCAGCAGCGCTGATGCATTCTTCCTGCCGAAAATTCTTCCAGCAAACATTTTTGTACCTGTGCCGGAAGTTCTGCCGTTCCCAACAGATACTGATAAGAAAACCATGTCATATATGCCTGCAAAAGCAATGGCTCTCCTTTTCGTGCAACGATGCGTTCAAACAACTGTTCGTGTCCCGGCAGGAAATTTCCGGTAAACAGCATATAAACCAGCAGCTTTTCTTCTGCATCTGCTGTGTCCATGCCTTCTTCTCTGGCAGCAGTAATTCTCCGCTGCATCACTGTCATCGGCGCATCAAATGTTTTGATCTGTTCTGCCAGATCCACATCATTTGAAATCTCTGAATTGTCCGGGTGCTGCTCCGATTCTATCTGATCTTTCTGATAAACATGCGCTCCGGAGAGCATTTTTTTCAAATGAAACTGTTTTCCGGCAGTATACACATTTCCTGCCTGATCCGCATACAAAATAGCAAACGGTTTCGAATGCAAGTAAACATAGGCACTCCGTTCATACAATGCCACTTTCTGTATCTGGTCGGAATCCGCCTGAAGCGCCCAAAGTTCTGTCATGTCCGGATTCGGCACCCGGATCCGATATGCATCATCCGCGGATTTACGCATGTACTTCCATGCACCATCTGTCAGCTGTTGTTTCATATCTTCATAAATTACAGCCAGATCTTCGCTCATATGTTCTTTTTTCAATTCCTGAGAGGCAAATTCCCGGATCACCGGCTGATATGACTGCCAGATCTTACCGATCCGTTCTTTATTGCGCACCACATAAGCATAAAGCATTGCCCGCCGTTTCGCCGGAAGTGCTTTACTTCTGACAAAATAGTGCAAAATCTCCTCCGGCAGTGCGCCGTTTGCCTTCGTCCAGGAAAGCATATATGCCTCATACAGTCCCGCAATCTTCAAATGACGGCTGATACCCCGCTGAAACCATGGGAAATAAACCGTACCATACCGATTGCATTTGATCAGATAGATACAGATATTTTTGATCACCGTTGTCTCCGAACCCTGACGGTAACAGCGGCATAATACGCGAAAATAAACCGGATCGAAGGTCTTCTGCAACTGTGCCATAGGAACCAAGCGGTCAATGATACGCGGTGACAACCGATTGTGCTTCATCATCCAGATCAGCAGTCTTCGTTCAAATACATCCACCTCATGCAGCATTTCCGGATGATTTTCCAGCAGGCAGGTTGCTTCCTCATAAAAAATCGGACTGATATTTCCTTTTAACATATATTTGCGAATCCATTGATATTTTCGCTCCGGATTGCGAAGCAGCACTTCATCAATGTGCAATAACACCCACACCAGTACCGGATGTGACGGATATTTCAGATAAATCTCTTTCACCCTTCTGGTCACTTCCCGGCTGTAAGCCGGTGTCTCCCCAATGGTGGTCAGATACAGATAAAATGCTCCTAACGGTGTCCGCTGATTCTGAATATTTTTCGGCAGTTTTTCCGAAATTGCTTCTGCCCCCAGTTTGTCCCCTCCGGTCAGGAGAACAAAAATACGATACAAAGGAAGCCATTCGTTTTCTGGATCCAGACTGATGGCACGTTTTAGCAGCACTTCCATCTCCTGCATCCAAAGTTCCTTTGTCATCTCCTCCCTGCGGTAATCCAGATAATATTTCTCCATCTGACTGTGAATGTAGCGATTTTCCCAATGGGCAGACTTCTTCACAGAACGTTCCTTTAATACGGTAACTGTAATTTTAATCGTCTCTGTCTGGAATGGTGTCTGAATCCGGATCTTCGCATAATTTTTGCCCCCATGAAGCAATCCCGGCATAATGTGATACTGAACTTCCGCATGTTTTCCGACAAAATCATAATAACGCAGCTGTTTCTTCTCCAACCGGACAAACGGCGCATCACAGGAGATCTCCACATGGATATAACCCCAGGTGCTTTTTTCCACATCCAGCAGATCTGACTGTGGCAAAATCGAACCCTTCGACACTTTATAGCCGCGTTCCGGACGGCTGATGATCAGATGATTCCGCTCCTTTTTTCCACACCCGATCAGAAACTCCTCCATCTGTGCGGCACCGCAGGCATGCTCTGTCAAGCCACGGTAAAGCAGCTTCTGGAATCCGCTGTCATGATGTAAAATATTGCAAAAATACTGGGATTTAAAAATCTGCAGCGCTTCTTTCCAGCTCAGTTTGCACAGATTCGTAAAATCATTCAGTGTCTTAATTTTTCCAATGGAAGACATCAGATAACGGCGGGTAACATTTGCCCGAAATGGCAGCAGATACTCACCCACATTGCTGGTGATCACAAACACACCCTGATCTGTCATTCCTTCCGTCTGCTGACTGTCGGCATACCGGAACCGGATCTGGATATCTGTCCCGTTAAATTCGGTATCCAGACAGGTGACACATGGGTGCTCGCAACTGACAATTCCGCGGATCGGATGTTCATTACTGCTGTGAAAAGAAAACGTTCCCTCAAAGGGTTCACTCTCAATCGCTGTAAAATTCAGATCCATATCCGGCAACAGCAGGTGTGTATCCTCATATGTAAATTTTTCCTGTATGATATCCTGCAATTTTCTTTTCATTCGTACAACCTGCTTCCCGGGAATTTGTTTTTCATTGCTTTTTTTCCCGATTTCTCTATAATAATAAAGTATAAAACATTTTAGATTTTCTTGCAATGTCAAGGAAATAAGAAAATGTGCTTTCTGTTCGGGAAAAACAACTATTTACATGTAACATTTTTCCAAGCAGATTTTTCAGGCAAATAAGGAAAAAATAAGAAACAGCAAGTTTTTATAACGGGAGATAAAGTTATGTTTGAATCATATAGAAATGTACTAAAAAGAGGCGGTTCGCATCTGGTCACATCACTCCGTGACGTCATCTTTGCAGTTCTGAGCGGAATTATACTGGGATTTGTCGGAACTGCTTTTTACTATGGAATGCAATTTGTCACACGCACAAGATTACAGCATCCATGGCTGATCTTTCTGCTGCCGGGAGCAGGTGCCGCCATCGTGGGATTGTACCAGCTGTTACATGACGAAAAGGACACGGGAACCAATCTGGTACTGTCCGCCATCCACTCCAACGAAAATATCCCACTGCGCATGGCACCGTTAATCTTTATTGCCACCCTGCTGACACATTTATTCGGCGGTTCCGCCGGTCGTGAGGGTGCTGCCCTGCAGCTTGGCGGAAGTATTGGAAATTCCCTTGGAAAACTTTTTCACTTTGATGAAAAAGACCAGCACATTATGATCATGTGTGGTATGAGTGCTGCTTTCTCCGCATTGTTTGGCACACCGCTGGCTGCTGCGATCTTTTCCATGGAAGTGGTCAGTGTCGGCATTATGCATTATTCCGCACTGCTGCCATGTGTCATCGCATCACTGACCGCTCACGGTGTGGCAGCCGTCTGTGGCATTACACCGGAAATCTTTCCGATCAGTTCTATTCCGGCATTTGCACCGAAAACCGCTCTGATCATCGGTGTATTTGCTGTGTTATGCGCGGTGGTCAGCATCTTATTTTGTACGATCCTGCACAATGCAGAACGTCTGTATAAACGATTTTTTAAAAATCCATATCTGCGGGTAATTATTGGCGGATGCATCGTCATTGCACTGACGCTGTTGGTGGGTGATCAGACCTATAACGGCACCGGTATGAGCATTATTGCCAGCTGCATGGAAGGAAAACCGGTCTTTCCACTGGCTTTCCTATTGAAAATGCTCTTTACTGGTGCCACGCTCGGCGCCGGTTACAAAGGCGGTGAGATCGTCCCTACTCTCTTTATCGGAGCAACCTTCGGAACCTTTTTTGCAACCGTTACGGGATGTTCCATTCCGCTGTGTGCCGCTGTTGGCATGGGCGCGGTATTCTGTGGAGTTACCAACAGTCCCATCACTTCCCTGCTGATCTGTTTTGAGCTGTTTGGATTTGAGGGAATGCCGTATTTTCTGATTGCGATCGCGCTGAGTTATATGTTGTCCGGATATTATGGACTGTATAGTAGTCAGAAAATTATTTATTCTAAGTATAAGACAGAATATATTAACCGAAAAACACATTAAGACAAAAAAAGCCGATGGAAGCGCACCTGCTCCCACCGGCTTTTTTCACATACCTTTTTCTATAACTGCTTTACATTTTCCTTACAGAATGCAATTCCATAATACAAAACATCATTTGGATCGTCATTTTTTTAACCATTTGCGTTTTTTACAAATTTAACAAAGAAAACTGATCTCCGGCATACTGCCGCAACCGTACCAGCAGTCTCTGATGTTCTTCCTTCTCCAGATGTGGATCTTCCTTCATCAACACCGATACCTCGTAAGATGCCTTACTCAGCACGTCTGCATCCTGAAATACATCTGCTAATTGGAACTGATAATCTCCACTCTGGCGAATACCAAAGAAATCACCCGGTCCACGCAGTTTCAGATCTTCACCGGCGATAAAGAAACCGTCATTTGATTTATTCAAGATCTCCAGACGTTTGTTTTTTGTCTGCTGCTCTTTGCCTTGCATCAAAATACAATATGACTGCGCATCACCACGACCGACACGACCGCGCAGCTGATGAAGCTGAGCCAAGCCAAACCGTTCTGCATTTTCAATCATCATAACGGTAGCATTTGGCACATCCACGCCAACTTCCACTACCGTTGTGGATACCAGAATCTGGATTTTGTTTTCCTGAAATTCCTGCATGACAGCATTTTTCTCATCCGGTTTCATTTTTCCGTGCAGCATACCAACTTTGATATCGGATGGAAAAATCTGCTGAAGCTGCGCCGCATAATCCAGCACGTTTTCGCCTTCTGCCAGTTCACTTTCTTCTACCAGCGGACAAATGACATACACCTGATGTCCGGCACGGATCTCTTTTTCCATAAATTTATATGCTGTCTTGCGATAGGACGTATTCACCACACAGTTTTTGATCGGCAGCCGCTTCGCCGGAACTTCATCGATCACGGAAATATCCAGATCACCATATAAAATAATAGCCAATGTTCGTGGAATCGGCGTCGCGCTCATAACTAGAATATGCGGATGCGAACCTTTTAAAGAAAAAGTCTCTCTCTGCTTTACACCGAAACGGTGCTGCTCATCGGTAATAACCAGTGCCAGATTCCGATACTGTACTTTTTCCTGAATCAACGCGTGAGTTCCCACGACCAAAGCCGGCTGATCCGACTCTAATACTGCATACGCTGCGCGGCGGGCTTTCACGCCCATGGAACCAGTCAATAACACAACCGGGATATCAATGCCGTTCACTTCCAGAAACTGTGTCAGTTTTTCATAATGCTGCTGCGCCAATACTTCCGTAGGCGCCATAATCGCCGCTTGATAACCATTGTGCGCCACTTCCAGCATTGCCAGAAAAGCGACGATGGTCTTACCGGAGCCAACATCGCCCTGTACTAATCGCTGCATGATACACGGTTCCCGCAAGTCAGAGCGAATCTGTGCTACTGCACGCTTCTGTGCGCCGGTCAGCTCATAAGGCAGACCGTTCATCAGATCTTCCACAAAGGAATCCTCTGCGAAAGTAAACTCATTTTTCAGCTTCTGGGTATTCTCTTTTGACAACTGCATACTGAGCAAAAAGAAGAAAAACTCATCAAACACAAAACGGTTTCTGGCAATGATACAGTTTTCTTCGTTTTCCGGAAAATGCATGTTTTTTAAGGCAAAGTTGTACTCGCTTAGATGATTGCGGATGCGGATATCCTCTGGTAAATATTCCATTTCCAAGGGAATCTCTTCCATGGCTGCATGCACTGTTTTTACAATTAAATTATTAGTGACACCTTTGGTCAAACTATAGTGTGGCTGCAATGTCTTTTGCAACGCCTCATACTGTCCCAAACTGAACATCTGGGGCTGCTCCATGGTAAGCCGATCATCTTTCTGGTTGACTTTTCCATAAAAAACGTACCATCCGCCGGGACGGATCAGTGATCGGATATAAGGACTGCGAAACCAGATCAGACGCAGGGTCCGATTCTCGCCTTTCAGATCCAGCAAAGCCACCTGCTGGCGGGAATGGGTATTGACGGTGGGTGTCTTTTTCACACACACATACAAAGCATTTTTTCTGCCCTCCACCACCTGATCTACGTCACACAGATCCGGATATTTTTCATAATCACGGGGAAAATATAGGAGTATATCACCAATGGTGTATACTCCTAACTGTTGAAATAACTGTTCTGTTTTCGCCCCGATCCCTTTGATTTCACGAACAGGGGAATTAAGATTCATACGAACTCCTTACTCTACAGAAATAACATAATAGTAGATCGGCTGACCACCGAACTGTACTTCTACTTCGCAATCCGGATAAGTCTCCTCAAAGTATTTCTGTAATGCATTGACAGCTTCCGGAAGTACTTCCTCTCCATAATAAATGCAGATGAAGGAAGACTCCTCATCGATCATCTGGGCTACCATATCTTTGGTAACATCCTCACGGTCTGCACCGACAGAAAGGATGGAGGAATCACCGATTCCCATGTAGTCGCCCTCTTTGATCTCTTTGTCATCAATGATGGTATCGCGGACTGCGTAAGTAACCTGTCCGGTTTTTACAGCTGCGATTGCTTCCAGCATGTTGTCTTTATTTTCCTCCGGGGACTGCTCCGGAATGAAGTTGATCATTGCGGAAATACCCTGCGGGATGGTCTTTGTCGGGATGACAATAATATCTTTATCCTCTACCAGAGATGCTGCCTGATTTGCTGCCAGCACGATATTTTTATTGTTCGGAAAGATGAAGATATGATCTGCATTGACATGATCAATGGCATTTAACATATCCTCTGTACTTGGGTTCATAGTCTGTCCACCTTCGATCAGATAGTCCACGCCAAGTCCGTTAAATACTTCGTTGACACCCTCACCGATGGAAACTGCAATAAATCCCATGTCTTTTTTCGGACCTGCGGCTGCTTTTGCTTTCTCTTCTGCTTCTTTTTCCTGCTCTTTTGCAAGTTTCTCTGCGTCTTTGATCAGTTTTTCCTGATGTTCTTCGCGCATGTTGTCGATCTTGATACGGCTTAAGGAACCAAAAGTCAGTGCTTTCTGTAATACCAGTCCCGGATCATTGGTATGTACGTGTGTTTTAACGATCTCCTCGTCTGCCACCAGTACAATGGAATCACCCATGGACTGTAAGAATGCACGGTACTCGTCCTCTTCTGCCTCGGTCAGCGGTTTATTTAATACAATGATAAACTCGGTACAGTAACCGAATTTAATCTCTGCTTCTGTCTGTGCGGAGATTTTAACCACACCGGAAGATGCCGGAGCAGCTTCGATGGTATAATCAATCTCTTTGCCAAGAAATGCATCCTGTGCACCTTTCAGAACTTCTACCAGTCCCTGTCCGCCAGAATCCACAACACCTGCCTGTTTTAATACCGGAAGCATCTCCGGAGTCAGGGCAAGTACACGCTCTGCCTCTGCGATAATAGCGGCAATGTACTGCTCCATGTTGTAATTGTCATCACAGGAAAGCTCCAGTGCCTTCTCAGCTGCACCTTTGGCAACGGTAAGGATTGTTCCTTCCTTTGGTTTCATAACTGCCTTGTATGCAGTCTCACATGCTTTCTGGAAAGACTCACAAAGAACGATTTTGTCGATCTTATCATAATGCTTGATGGTCTTTGTAAATCCACGGAACAACTGGGACAGGATAACACCTGAGTTTCCTCGTGCTCCACGCAGGGAACCGGATGAAATTGCTTTTGCAAGATCTTTCATTACCGGTTTTTCCACAGCAGCAACTTCCTTAGCTGCGGAAATGATCGTCATGCTCATATTTGTACCGGTATCACCATCCGGAACCGGGAACACGTTCAGCTCGTTGATCCACTCTTTCTTTGCTTCCAGATTCTTCGCTCCCGCTAAAAACATTTTTGACAGAAGCGCTGCATCTATTGTCTGTATATCCACACTCAATTCCTCCTTAATCAATGACTCTGACACCTTCTACGAAGATATTGATCTTCTCGATCTTCATGCCGGTGAATTCTTCCACTTTATATTTTACTGTGGAAATCAGATTATCTGATACGGTGGAAATACTTACACCGTATGATACGATCACATGGAAATCTAATGTGATCCGGTTATTCTCTTCAATCTTTACAGAGATACCATGATGAAGATAATCCTTTTTTAACAATTTTACAAGACCATCTTTCATATTGACAGCTGCCATTCCTACAATACCAAAACATTCTACGGCCACAGAACCGGCATAAGTTGCTACTACTTCCGAATCTATACTAACCGTTCCAAGAGAATTTTCAAACTGACCTCTCATACTTGCTCCTCCACGCTTCTTATTTTCAGGCAATGTTTCTGCATCAGAATACATAAAATATACCCTTACTTTCAAAATGCAGTCTTACCCATATTTTCATATATGCCTTATTATACCCATTTTTTCATAAAAAAGGAATAGTGAAATCAAAAATATATCAAGTTTTCGGAATTTTTTTCATTTTTTTCAAAATAATTGTTGCATTATCGGGATTCATCTGATAGAATACATTTGTTGTGAGTTCGCAGAACATACGAACTTAGTAAACGCAAGGAGGTGCAATCATGGCAAAGTGCAGTGTTTGTGGAAAAGGCGCTCATTTCGGAAACAATGTGAGTCATTCTCATAGAAGATCTAATAGAATGTGGAAATCAAACATCAAGAAAGTTAAATGTAATGTTAATGGTTCTCATAAATCATTATACGTTTGTGCTTCTTGTCTGAGATCCAACAAAGTTGAAAGAGCATAAGAAAAAACATTGAAGTGACTGGCAGAAATCTGCCAGTCATTTTTGCGTTTATCAGACAAACTAACCACTATTCTTTCTCGCTCTGTTTATGCAATTCACCTTATTCCTATTTCACTTGGAGCACTAGAAAGAAAAGCAGATTTCTCAATTCATATAACTTACGCATTTCTCACGATTTACAATATAATGTATAGCCAAGCAGCATAAATCCACTGGCAATTAAAATTCCAACAAAATCATTTGGCATAAACAGCATCACGATCATGCCGATCCCAATCCAGAACAGGATAAAACCTGCCAGTTGTTTGGTCGTTCTGTTACACATAAAAAAGTCCCCTGCACTATCTTATGACAATGCGGGGGATTTTATGACTCTGCTTAATCTCAGGGAAGGTTCTATTCTTCACTGAGATTGAGCATGTCTTTCATCTCTTCAGCAGCTTCTTTTTTTGCCTCTTTTCTGGCTTCCGCCTCTTCCGGATTCTTTTTCTCATCCATCTTCTTCATAAATTTGTCAACAAAATCCGGTATCATGTCCAACAGCTTGGAAATACCATCCTGATTTTTTACGCTGATCAGACGGGTGCTTCCGTTCTGGAGTACAAGTACGGAGCTTGGAGACATTTTTCCACCGATACCGCCACCGCTGTTTTTCTTCTTTTCCCCACAAAATGCACCGGCGCCCATACCAAAGGATACGTCAACCAGTGGAAGGATGATGGTCTCACCCATCTGAAGTGGTTCCCCGACTACAGTTTTAGATGATACAAATCCATCCATTCCTTTCATCAGAGATTCTACGGTTGTCTGAAATGTATTTTTATTATTCTCTGCCATTTTCCAATACCTCCTGTTAATTTTTCTCTCTTATCCTACGAATCAATGTTCGGATCTTTTCATCCCGCAATAACCGAATGATCAGGATCACCAGATGGATACAGCAAATATGCCCTTTCACATATACCTGTCCCTGAATATAATTATCTTCTGCTTCAAAATCCGGTTCGATTTGAAGTTCTGTCTGATAGAACAACGGAACCATCGCAATCACACCAAGGACCTGACCAGTGTCTGCCGGATTCGATAATCCGAACTTCAGATGACCACTTAGCTTTCGCGGACGGATATGCAGCAAAAACACCTGTAATTTTACCCAAACCGCTGAGATCAGTTCCTGTTCCCGCAAATAACGGATAACTGCCAACACCGTTTTTACTTTATCCAAAATGGATCCTGCTGTTCCATGAGCGGATTTTAATTTTTCCAGAATAGATGTTCTCGATTCATTCGCTTCTGCTTTTTCTGATTCAACAGACTCTTGCCGGACATTATTCTCTGGTTTCGTCTGTTCTGCTTTTTCATAAGTCTCTTTATCCTGTGCCACAGACGTTTCTTTATGGAAACTCTCATCTGCATTTATAGCTTCCACATTTTTCGTTTCCACTTCAATCCTGCCGGCATCCACGTCTGCTATTTTTTCTGTTTTCGTATCATTTCCACTGGCATCCTCAGCTAACGTCTTCTCAGACTGATTTTCCCTGCTGCCAGCTTCTTCCTGCTGTTTTCGAAATGCCTCTCTCTGCTGTGCCCGTGCTTCACGGTCTGCCTGTTCCTGCTGTGCCTCTTTCTGTCTCTGACGCGTCTGTTTTTCCCGCTCTTTTGCTTCTTTCTTCTGCTGCTTTAACAGCTTTTTGCGGGCTTTTTCCTCTTTCTTTGCTTTTCTGGCGGCTACTGCCTCCGGATCGGTAAAATCTATCACAAACCAGAGGATCTTCAGCACTGCATGTGCCTTTTCTTTCCACCGAAACTCAAAGCGAATCAGCTTTGCCAACCAGTGGATCCGGACTTTATAATCCATCTCATCGATATTGGCATCTGCCTCGTAAAAAACTGGGACAAACAGGATCACTGCCAGAACTCCCAATATCACACACAGTATGATACCGATTATTTTCAATATAAGTAAAAAAATCATCATAGGCCGGTCCCCTCATCCGAAGTATTTTTCCGGTCGATCTGCAGATAGGACGCAATATCAAAATTGTGTTGCTCCCGATATACTTCATCCACGATCTTCCGGATCAGCTCTAAGGCACCCGCCCGGTCACCTGCCATGCCTATAATGCACAACTGTTCCCGTGGATACCGGCTCTGCCGTAACAGAATACTTGGTATCAGCTCCAGAACGGCACCTGCACGATCTGGAAGATGAATGAGATATACCCCCTTATGCGCTGCTCCATGCTCAATCTTATATTTTAACCGATTGGTATGGCGCATACACTTCCTGTCCAAATATAAGTGTTTGTACCAAAACATAAATCAGATCCCTCATTTTTATTTTCGTCTGATATTTTCGCTAATATGCAAACAGAATTAATAAAACCATCTCATTTGTAAAGATCGTTTTACTAATTCTGTCTCTTCCGGGTTCTAGAAATACTTCTTGGTTCCCCACAGATTACTCCGTTTCAAATCAAGATATTCATTGTATGCTTTTTCCAGAATCTGTTTCTCATTTGCAAATTTTAACAGATGATAAGCCTCGTGGTATTTGTAGTAACCGGAATCCACAAAATACTCTTCGCGCTGCGGTTTACTGTAATAACTGTCAGCCATCATCAGGTACCAGTGTACCTGTTTTTCTACAGTATCTTCGGGAACTGTAAATGTATACTGGCTCTTTCCAACATATTTTATGATAGAGGCATCTACGCCAGTCTCCTCTCTCACTTCTCTTGCAGCAGTATCCTTATACTCCTCACCGGCTTCTACCGTTCCCTTTGGCAAAACCCAGCCTTCATATTTGTTACGATAATTTTTATACAGCAACAGAATCTTTCCACGGAATATAACCACACCGCCACAGCTGGTTGCTTCAATCATTGCAAGCCCTCCCGATGCGGTCTCAAATCTGATTTTAAGTATACGCCTTTTGGAGTTAACTTGCAATACCTCGCCCATTTTTATTTATTGAAATATACGTCAAAAATCTGTTTTGTCACCGGTACGGCAGACTGGCTTCCGGAACCGCCATCCTCTACAATTACCGCAATGGCAATGTCATTATAGCCTTCTTTTGTTCCATAACCGACAAACCATCCATGACTGTCACCGGCACTGTTGTACTCTGCTGATCCGGTTTTGCCATAGGCAGTGTAACTCTGACCATTTAATGCCTTTCCGGTTCCATTTTCCACAACACCGCGCATATAGTCCTGTAAAAGCGCTGCATCCGATTCAGAGAGCAGCTGACCATACTCTTTTTCTTTGTAGTTTTTCACATGCACACCACCGTCATTTTCCACATAATCCACAACATAAGGCTCCATGGCAACTCCATTGTTGGCAATGGCAGATGCTACAAATACCATATGAAGTGGAGATACCAGCGTATCACCCTGACCGATGGAAGTCTGCATAATCTTGCCTTTATCCGCATCCTTTGACAGAGTAAAGCTACTCTTGCTTCCTGAAAGCGTACCCGGCAATTTCTGATTAAAAAGCATGTCATTACACAATTCCTGAAATTTTGTAATATTCAAAGACAGTCCAATATTGGAAAAGGACGTATTACAGGAATTTGCAAAGGAATCCTTCAAGTTCTCCTGACCATGAACGGATTTGTGATAACAGTGAATTTCATTGCCATCCACGTTCAATTCTCCCTCACAGTTGAAACTGTAATCCTGATAGTTTGGATTCTCATGCACGTATTCCAATGTTGTAAATATCTTAAAGGTCGATCCCGGCGGATACAGACCGGAAGTTACACGGTTTAACAACACACTGCTGCTGTTATCCGACACAATATCATCCCATTTATCTGCCAGCGTGTTCGGATCATAGTCCGGTTTTGACACCATGGCAAGGATTTTACCTGTCTTTGGCTCCATGACAACCACAGCTCCGTCCCGGTCACCCAAAGCATCATATGCCGTCTTCTGAACATCATAATCCAGAGTTGTCACCAGTGTATCTCCGGTATTTTTCTCATTTTTCAGATCATTGATAATCTGTGTCAGGAAAAAGGAATGGGAACGAAGCAGGTTGAAATTGTACTGTGACTCCAGACCGCCTTTTCCATTATTCATATAACCGACCACATGGGCGAACATCCTTCCATATGGATATTCTCTGGTCTCGCTGCCATCATCATTTACAGTCGTTTTCGCAAGTACCGTGCCATCTGCTGCCGTAATATCTCCGCGTACCACATGCTCTGCATACAGATCCAGACGGGAATTATAAGAGCTGTTGATGATACTCTCACTTTTTACCAGCTGGAAATAAACAAAATATCCGATCATACCGATAAAAATTGTCAGAAACAGATAGGTAATGATCAGAAATTCCAGATTTCTGCCAGTTTTACCAGATTTCCTCGATCTCGTCCTCATCGAACCGTGAGGACGCGCCGCCTCGCGGTCTGCCTGATCCAGATTCATGACCTCGATACCCTGTCTGATCCGATTTGATCTTTGGCTTTTGCTGTGACCGGACGCCGTTGACTTTCTTCTTGCTGTAGTCCCTCTTTTGTTTTCGTCCTCGACTCTTCTGCTCATTCGATTCTCCTTCTTCATCCTGTCTCATAATATACAGTCCCTGAATAATTGCAAACATAATGATCGTACATAATATGGAACTTCCTCCGTAGCTGACCAGCGGAAGTGTCAGACCGGTAGACGGGATAAATTTGATGACACCGCCCACGTTCAAAAACACTTGCACGCCGTACACACAGCCAAGTCCCAGTGCGATCAGCTTATAAAACTGATCCCGGATCTGCATCGCAATATTCAAAAACATCAAAAAGCAGCTAAAACAAACAAGCACGATACACACGGCAAAGGCACCGCCCAGTTCCTCAGAAATGGACGCAAACACGAAATCTGATGATCCAAGTGGAATCTTATCCGGCATTCCCTGATACAGTCCCATACCAAACCATCCGCCGGTTCCAATGGCAAACAATGCCTGTGCCACCTGCCATCCGCCGCCATGAATGGAGGCAAAAGGATCTTTCCATGCTTCGATTCGCACCCGTACATGAGAAAACAGCTTAGAACCTGCCAGTGC
The DNA here is from genome assembly GCF_003122485.1 of Eubacterium ramulus. Classification (GTDB taxonomy): domain Bacteria; phylum Bacillota; class Clostridia; order Lachnospirales; family Lachnospiraceae; genus Eubacterium_I; species Eubacterium_I ramulus_A. Next base: position 4,552 of record NZ_JRFU01000009.1, on the reverse strand, counting down.
TGCCAGACATCCTACGCCCAGTCCACCAAAAAAGTAAACCGGTTTCCGGGTTGCCACATACAGCATTACCACATAGGTCAGGAAAAAGATCAGTGCCGCTCCCAGGTCGGTTGACAGTACCAGGATTCCCACATGGACAGCTGCCGCAACGGTCGTAATACACACCTGTCGAAAATCTGTTGCTTCATAAAGCATACATGCCACGAAAAATACAAATATAATTTTTACAAATTCTGACGGTTGCAACGTAATACCAGCTACCGTGAAAGAAAGATGTGCACCACCGCTCATTTTTCCAAGCACCAGAACGATACCAAGTGCTACTACGCCGACCGCACAGTAAAACCAGGTAAATTTTCGTAAAAATTTTAATTTTCTTACCAAAATCGGAACAAACGCTGATACCACCGCCGCCACCACTGCAATCTCAAACTGACGGATGGCATTTTCAAAATTGAGTCTGGTCAGGATAATAAATCCTACTAGTAACAACATGCACATGTGATTGACAACCAGACGCGCTGCCCGCTTGTATATGATCCGGTAGATCAGGAATAAAAACAGCACAAACAGCACCTGTGCACCGTAAAAGATCAGTATTTTAAAATCCTTTGTCACCGCAAACAATACCATAAAGGCATCCAGATGGATCAAAAACATGCAGGTTGTCTGCGCTTTGTACATCCGTTTCTGCCGTTCCTCATTTTTTATTACCAGTACCACATAACTGTACCAGGTATAGATTGCAAAAAGAATGATCATCACATATTTGGACAATTCTGTGATCAAATGTATCATATCTGCTCCTTAACTTCTCTTCTAATCCACGCCACGGCGGAAATGACCGTTGGTGTAAGTTCCTTCCTTCGGCGGCTGAATCTTCCTGCCTGACCGGAAAGCATCTTCATATTGCTGTAAAATCCCATGCATCTGCTTTGCTGACTCATTGCGAAAAACAATGCGATGTGCGCCAAAATCCAAACCGCTAATTTCATCCGCATGATGTAAAAGATACGTTGGCTGGCTGTTGTAGATTACATTGTAGCAATGGGTACAGTCCCGCTGCACTTCAAACTGCTTCTGATAACGATCGTTCAAATATAACCGCTGCGACTGCTTTCCAGATTCTTTTTTCTGCTCCCGGATACAGGACGCATAATTTTTGTATACACACTGTGCCGAAATCATCAACGGTGCATAACCGTAAAGCATTAACTCTGCCTGTTTATTCTCCATATGATCCAGTTCTTTCCGGTTCAGCTCCATGGATGCAGTATAACCAGCGAATCCATCTGCCATAAAATCTACGGCTGCCTCATTGGAAAATACATACAGTCCTGCATCTAATGCAAGCTTTTCTGCCGGAAGATATAACTCTTCCCTAGCAAAACCTATGCCGTCGTAACTTCGTACCCAGATGCGGTCAAACTGTTTTAACACAGATCCCTGTTTTCGCAATAATCCTTCCGAATTTTCCCGCAACACATAAGGGAACGCATAACCTGCCTGTTTTCCGGCAGCATGGATCTCTTTTACTGCTGCTTCCAGATTTGCAAAACCTTCCAGCGTAACCATATCAATTGTCTGATTTTCCAGAACTGCTCCCAGATGCTGCAAAGCAGAACCGGTCAGCCATACATTTAACATTGGCTTATCACCGCTGCCAATTGCTCCATTCTGCTTCATTCTCATTCCGTCAGTTGATCTCTTTTTCAGTGTCACCACTTCATTTCTTCGCCAGCTGCCAAGTACCGCTTCCTGTAACTGTTCCAGCGCATTTCTGCGAAGCTCATTGATCTGTCCCACCGGTACAAACAATCCATCCTCCAGATCGATTTCCAGATGCTGTACGTAAAATGGTGTATCTCCTGTTTTGGAAAGTCTCTTTCTTAATTCATCCTTTGACAGTGGGCGATTCTGTGCCGTTCCCGGGATTTCACCGGTCACACAGACTTTTTTATCACTGTGGGATTCTGCCTCTGTGTCGTTCACGGATAATGCTGCCTCTAACTGCATTGGTTCCCCGGCATGAAATACAGCTTTTAATTCTACCGGAACTTTTGTCTCTTCCGGTGCCTGATAAGCCGCTTTCGCTTCGTTGCTGCTGTGGGAAGAATCTGTCAGTGTCATCATGGAACGACCGTTTCTCATATCATAGTAACCCGCCGTAAAACCATTTCGATTACCAAATGCCAGCAGACGCTCCATATCTGCATCCTCAACCCGGTAATGTTCCGGACATGATTCATACAAGTCCAGATATTTCCGGTAAATAGAAGTAACACCTGCCGCATATTCCAGCTTTTTCATACGTCCCTCTATCTTAAAGGAATAAATACCGCTCTCACATAACTGTGGAAGCTGTGAGATCGTACACAGGTCTTTTGGACTTAACGGATATTTCTCTTTCTTATGTAACAAATTGCCACGCTCATCGGTTACCTGATAGGCCAGACGGCAAGGCTGTGCGCAGCGTCCGCGGTTTCCGCTTCGTCCGCCAAGCATACTGCTCATCAGGCACTGACCGGAATAACAGTAACAAAGTGCACCATGGATAAAACTTTCAATCTCCACTCCGGTCTCATCATAGATTCGACGAATCTCTGACCGGGATAATTCACGGGCAGTTACAATACGCTCTGCGCCGTGTTCCACCAGAAACTTTGCCCCGGACACATTAGATACTGACATCTGTGTGCTTGCATGTAGTGCAAGTTCCGGAAAGTTTCTATGAACAAACTGAAACACACCGTAATCCTGCACAATGACTGCATCTAATCCATGCTCATACAACGGCTTCAGATAAGAAAACAGCTCCGTTTCAATTTCTTTATTTTTTAACAGTGTATTGACCGTCAGAAATATTTTTTTTCCGCGCATATGTGCAAAATCCAAAGCTTCCTGAATATCATTCTGTGTGAAATTTTTAGCAAATGCCCGGGCACCGAATTTGTCACCGCCCAGATAAACTGCATCCGCTCCGGCATTCAGCACTGCTTTGCATATCTCCAGCGATCCCGCCGGGGATAATAATTCATGTTTTCTCATTCCTGATGTCCTTCCAGTCTCTCAAGTCTTACTTCTGTCTCTGCCAGTTCCTGTCGCAGTTCTGCCAGTTCGTTCTCTTTCAGACGCAGATCTTCCTCTAACTGCTGAATCTGATCCTGTGCTTTGATCAGTTCTTCTGCAATATTAATATGAATTAGTACAGGTTTCAGATCTGCCGGCAGACAGCGATATTCATCCTTATCTTCAAACTCCTGAAGTACATGGTTGACACAGGACGCGATACGCTGGATGTGTGTCTCATCATCCGCACCGCCCATTGTCAATACTTTTCCACCAATTGCCACCTGTACCATTGATTTTTTTGTCATGTTTCTTTCCCTCTGTTTTAACTCACAGTCAGTATTAGATTCCTTTAAAATGCTCGATTGCCAGTGCGGTCGCCACACGTCCTTTTGGCGTACGGTTTAAAAATCCATTTTTTACCAGATACGGTTCGTATACATCTTCGATCGTACCGGAATCTTCTCCAACCGCTGCCGCCAGTGTTTCAAGTCCCACTGGTCCTCCACCAAACTTCTGAATAATGGTTAACAGAATCAAACGGTCATTCTTATCTAGACCACAGCGATCTACTTCCAGCAGATCTAGGGCAAAAGAAGCTACTTCTTCTGTGATCACCCCATCGTATTTTACCTGTGCGAAATCACGGACACGTTTTAACAGGCGGTTTGCCAGACGTGGCGTTCCTCTGGAACGTTTTGCCAGCTCTGCGGCACCCTCTGGCTCGATCTCCACACCAAGTTTTTTTGCCGATTGTTCAATAATCGTCTGCAATTCCTGTGGCGTATAAAATTCCAGATGCTGGATTACCCCAAAACGGTCTCTCAACGGTGCTGATAACAGTCCTGCACGGGTAGTTGCTCCCACCAATGTAAACTTCGGCAGATCCAGTCGGATGGAACGGGCGGATGCCCCTTTTCCGATCATGATATCAATGGCATAATCTTCCATCGCCGGATACAGCACTTCTTCCACCTGACGGTTCAGACGATGGATCTCATCTACAAATAAAATGTCATTTTCCTGCAAATTACTTAAAATCGATGCCATTTCTCCCGGTTTTGCGATCGCCGGTCCGGAAGTGATCTTCATATGTACGCCCATCTCATTGGCAATGATACCGGAAAGTGTTGTCTTTCCAAGTCCAGGCGGTCCGTAAAACAACACATGATCTAACGGTTCCTGCCTCTGCCGTGCCGCCTCGATATAGACACGCAGGGTGCCTTTTATTTTTTCCTGTCCGATATATTCCTCCAGAGACATTGGTCGCAGACTGGTTTCGGTCTGCAGATCTTCTTCCTGAATCTGGGTAGAAATCACTCGTTTTTCCATGAATTTCCTCGCTTCAATACACTACATTATTTTATATCCACTGTTTTTTATTCTATAAAACTATACTTTCTTGTACGATTCTTAGTCAAATATATTTGAAACTTATTCAAGAATGCTCCGGCATTCTTGTTGCGAGGTGCGCGTCATGCAA
>NZ_JRFU01000089.1 GCF_003122485.1 Eubacterium ramulus | reverse complement strand
TTATTACTCACCACTTGCAGAAGTGGGAGTCTTCTCGACTGAGATAAACAAAAACCTGCCGGCAGTTGTCAGTATAGAATGAAAAAGTTTGTTAATGAGCAAGATAGTATACCAAAATAGTATACCAAAATAATGCAAAATTGCAAAAAACAATGGAAAAAATGCAAAAAAATCGATGTTAAAATGCGTGAAAATGATTGCAATATTAAAAAATGCAAAAAAAGTAACCACTAAAAATTGTGTATATTATACAAAGAAATGGTGGATAGTATAAATATAATTGACATATATGATATACAGAAGTATATTACAAACAGAAAGTATATTATTTCAAAAATGGTATACAATTTAGCGAACGAACGAAAGGAGCGCATTATGTTGACAGAAAAAAGAGTACATGAATTAAAAGTATTTGCGGAAGAAATTCGCGTCGAGACATTAAAAATCATTCACTCAAGAGGTTTCGGACACGTAGGCGGTTCCATGTCACTGGCAGATGCCATGGCAGTTCTGTACGGAGAAGTAATGAATGTCCGTCCGGAAGAACCGCGTTGGGAAGACAGGGATTGGTTTGTATTATCAAAGGGACATGGCGGACCGGTTATGTATGCAACTTTAGGACTGAAAGGTTTTTATCCGGTAGAGGATGCATACACACTGAACCAGCCGCATACAAGATTCCCATCCCACACAGACCGTCGTATGACACTGGGTGTTGATCTGACTACCGGTTCTCTTGGACAGGGAATGAGCGAGGCAGTAGGTGCAGCGCTTGCAAATAAAATGAAAGGCAAAACAAGCCACGTATTCGTCACAGTAGGTGATGGAGAGGCAGACGAAGGACAGATCTGGGAAGGTGCACAGTTTGCAGCACATTATAAATTGGATCATCTGATCTGTCTGATCGATGATAACAAACGACAGCTTGACGGTACCTGTGAGCAGGTTATGGGTCATGCAAAAGGAATTGGCGCAAAATTCGATGCTTTTGGATGGAATGTGATCAATGTAGCAGACGGAAATGATGTTTCACAGATTTACGATGCAGTAATGGCAGCATACGAGACAGAAGGAAAACCAACCTGTATCGTATTAAATACGATCAAAGGAAAAGGTGCAACTTTTGCAGAACCGATCGGAGCACATTCATCTCAGCCGTCGGAAGAGGAATGGGAAGAAGCAATCAAGGCAGCAGAAGAAAGACTTGCTGCAGTACGTGCTCAGTAAAGGAGGAAGCGATTATGAGTTATACATTGATAGGTGAACATAAAAAAGATGCAAGAGCAAATCGTGATGGTTATATCGCTGCAATGACAGAGTTGATGGAAAATGATCCGACAATCGTACATGTAGACTGTGATCTGGGCGGGTGTATCAACGTAGGAAAACTTCAGGCGAAATTCCCCGACAGAGTATTCAATGCCGGAATCGCAGAGCAGAATGCTGTTGGTGTTGCTTCCGGTATGGCAGCAGCAGGCATGAAAGCATTCGTACATTCCTTTGGATGTTTCGCAGCACGCCGTTGCTTTGACCAGGCGTTTCTGGCAGCCGGTTATTCTCAGGTTCCGGTACATATCATCGGCTCCGATCCGGGTGTAACCGCAGCGTTCAACGGTGCAACACATATGCCGTTCGAGGATGGCGCTTTATATATGACTGTTCCAGGCGCGGTTGTCATTGATTCCTGTGATTATGTACAGACAAAATCTCTGACAAAGAAACTGGCAGAGTATCCGAAGTTAAGCTATATGCGTCTGATCCGTAAAAATTTCAAAACCATTTATGCAGATGGTTCAGAGTTTGAAATCGGAAAAGGCGTTACCTTAAAAGATGGAAAAGATGTAACAATCATTGCTTCCGGAATTATGCTGGATGAAGCATTACGTGCAGAAGAAATTTTAAGCGCAGAAGGTATTTCTGCCCGCGTGATCGATATGCATACATGGAAACCAATCGATGAGGAACTGATCTGCAAGGCAGCAGAAGAGACAGGATGCATCGTTACCGCAGAGAATCATCAGGTTGGATGCGGACTTGGTTCCGCAGTTGCAAACGTTCTGGTTGCAAACAAACCGGTTCCGATGGAGCGTGTTGGTATTCAGGACCGTTTCGGTCAGGTTGGTCCACAGGATTTCCTGATGAAAGAGTACAATCTGATGGCAGAAGATATCGTAGAGGCAGTAAAGAAAGTTATTTCCAGAAAGTAAAGGGAAGCCAGACCGGAGGTATAGGTATAATGAAAACTTTAATGTTGAAACCGGACATTTATAATTATGATACTGCAAAAGAGTTTGCAGAGGATTTTATGTTGGGTGAGGGAGATTTAGTTGTTACAAACGAATATATTTACAATCCGTATTTCGGAGGTCTGAATCTGAAATGTGATGTAATTTTCCAGGAAAAATACGGCATGGGAGAGCCATCCGATGATATGGTAGAGGCAATGTGCCGCGATATCAAAGGTGAGCACAAACGTGTCATCGCCATTGGTGGTGGAACAGTTCTGGACATTTCCAAACTGTTTGCACTCCGTCAGGTATCACCGGTTCTGGATCTGTATGACGGAGAAATCCCGGCAGTGAAAAATAAAGAGCTGGTTCTGGTACCGACTACCTGTGGTACTGGAAGTGAGGTAACAAACATTGCAATTCTGGCATTGAACAGCCGTGGAACCAAAAAAGGTTTGGCAGTGGATGACATGTATGCAGATGAGGCAGTTCTGATTCCGGAACTGTTAAAAGGACTTCCGTTTGGCGTATTCGCAACAAGTTCTATTGATGCCCTGATCCATGCTATCGAGTCCAGTCTTTCCCCGAAGGGAAATGAGACAACCAGAATGTTTGGTTACCGTGCCATCGAAATGATCCTGACCGGATACATGAAGATCGCAAAAGAAGGCAAAGAGGCAAGAATCCCGTTATTAAATGATTTCCTTATGGCAAGTAACTATGCTGGTATCGCATTCGGAAATGCAGGTTGTGCAGCAGTTCACGCATTAAGTTATCCGCTTGGCGCTACCTTCCATGTACCGCACGGAGAAGCAAATTATGCAATGTTTACCGGTGTTATGAACAACTACATGGAGATCAAGACAGACGGTGAGATTGAAAAACTGAATAATTACATTGCCGGAATCCTTGGATGTGATGCAGCAAATGTATATGAGGAACTGGAAAAATTACTGAATACGATCATTCAGAAGAAATCGTTGCATGAGTATGGTATGACAGAGGCTCAGATTGATGAGTTTACGGATTCCGTTATCGAAAACCAGCAGCGTCTGTTAGTAAATAACTTTGTATACTTAGACAGAGACCGTATTCGCAAGATTTATACAGAACTGTTCTAAAGCCGGATTGTGTATAGATAAAAACAGGGGTAAAAAAGATGGATTGGAAGATTACATATAAAGATCGCATCTGTACTGCAAAAGAAGCAGTATCCCATATCAAATCAGGTGACAGAGTCGCTGTAGCACATGCCTGCAGCGAGCCTGTCATTCTGACAGATGCTATGGTAGAAATCGCAGATGAGATGAACTGGAAAGATATCGAAGTGGTACATATGGTTGCCATGGGAAAAGCAGGTTACTGCGCACCGGAGATGGCAAAGCATTTTCGGCATAACGCATTGTTTGCCGGTGGTTCCACAAGAAAAGCGATTGAAGAAGGCAGAGCGGATTTTACACCGATCTTCTTCTCAGAAGCACCGGAATATTTCCGGACACAGGCACCGCCAGATGTAGCGTTGATTCAGGTAAGTGAGCCGGATGCACAGGGTTACTGTTCCTTTGGCGTATCCTGTGATTATACAAAGACATGTGCAGAGACAGCAAAATTAAGAATCGCACAGGTAAATCCGAAAATGCCGCGTGTGCACGGAGATAATTTTATTCATGTCAGCAAACTGGATTACATTGTGGCAGAGAGCAGTGATCTGATTCAGCTTCCACCGCCAAAGATCGGGGAAGTTCAGAAAAAGATTGGTGAACACGTTGCTTCACTGGTAAAAGACGGTGACTGCCTGCAACTTGGAATCGGTGCGATCCCGGATGCAGTATTACTGTTTTTGAAAGATAAAAAAGATCTTGGTATCCACAGTGAAATGTTTTCCGATGGTGTGGTAGAGCTGCTCGAAGCAGGTGTGATCACAAATGCACGCAAACAGATTCAGAAAGGACAGTGCGTGGCAACTTTCCTGATGGGAACAGATCGTTTATATAATTATGTAAATGATAATCCGAGTGTCAATCTGATGCCGGTAGATGTGGTCAATGATCCGAAAGTCATCTGCCAGAATGATAATGTAGTTTCCATAAACTCTTGTGTAGAAGTAGATCTGATGGGGCAGGTGGCAAGTGAATCCGTAGGAATGAAGCAGATTTCCGGTGTCGGTGGTCAGGTAGACTTTGTCCGGGGCGCAAATATGTCAAAGGGCGGTCGTACGATCATGGCAATGCCGGCAACCGCAGCAAAAGGAACGATTTCCAAGATTGTTCCGCTGTTGGCAGAAGGCGCAGCTGTTACTACAAGCCGGTGTGATGTGGATTATGTTGTGACCGAATACGGCGTTGCACAGTTACACGGAAAATCATTGCGGGAGAGAGCGAAAGCGCTGATCAATATTGCGGCACCGGAGTTTCGGGAAGCATTGGGTGCGGAATACGAAAAGAGATTCCATGAAAAATTAGAGATCGCTTAAAAACAGAGATTGATATTTGTATTATTATAGGAAGATTCTGAGAATAGGATAATTGTTTCGTTTAGTTAGATATGGAACTCATATTGAGATGAAGTATGACGGAAAATAGCAGGAAGAGCAGGGAACTGATATGAAAAAAATTGCAGTTTTGACAAGTGGCGGAGATGCACAGGGCATGAACGCGGCAATCTATGGCATATTTGGAAGAGCACAGGAATTGGGATATGAACTGTATGGCATCCGCAATGGATATGCGGGATTGTTACGGGAAGATATCGTAAAACTTCACAGAGAAGATGTGCGGCATATTGTTGCAAAAGGCGGAACGATTCTGGGAACTGCCCGTTGTGATGAGTTCAAAGAACTTTCCGTGCAGAAGAAAGCTGCAGACATCTGCCGAAAATATGGGATCAGTGATCTCATTGTAATCGGTGGAGATGGTTCTTATCAGGGAGCTTACTGTCTTTCCAAGCAGGGAATCGGCGTGGTCGGTGTTCCGGGAACCATCGATCTGGATATCGGTTGTACGGAATACACGATTGGTTTTGATACGGCGGTCAATATTGCAGTGGAAGCCATTGACCGTATCGCAGATACCTCAGAAGCACATTCCTGTTTCAGCGTGGTAGAAGTAATGGGACGGCGTGCCGGATTTATCGCTCTGTGGAGCGGCATTGCAGGATCAGCAAGAGCTATTTTTGCAGACAGCAATACAACGGCAGAACAGATCGTAGACCATTTACGAAAATATCATTTTACTTCCGGAACAATCGTGCTGGCAGAGGGCGCAGGAAAAGCAGAGCCGATGGCAGAGATCATCGAGCGGGAATTACATGTACATACCCGTGCAAATGTACTTGCTTTTATCCAGCGCGGAGGCAATCCGACAGCAAAAGACCGTGTCTATGGAAGTATGATGGGAGCTTATGCGGTAGACTTGATCAAAAAAGGCAAAAACCATCATCTGGTCTGTGTGAAACACGATGAACTGTGTGGTGTAGAAATCAGTGAAGGTATGAAACAGACCAAAGAATGTTCCGCATATCTGGCACATTTAGGTCGGACATTAAGTTGTATCTGATCGAATCGTGCATAACAGCAGATTTTTAAATAGCAATTCAGATAACTCATGGATATAATATAACCCTTTCGTAAAAAAAGTATCGCACGACAATACGATACTTCTTTTTACATTATAAATGTTTATATTTTTTATTAGGAACAAAAGCAGTTCATACTTAACATTTGCTGCTCATCAATCTTACCAGCATATTGATCCTTTTACACTTGTTATTTCACTATGTAGATTAGAAAGTGATTCCATTTTTTCTTCGCAGGCGATTGTTAGCCGCGGAGACAAAATGGAATCATTTTCTTTCACAAAAGTACATGAAAAACACATAAGAAATCCATTGTATACAGTTCTCTTTTGTATTAAAATCTGTACATTGTAAAAAAAGTGTGCTATACTTTTTAAATCTGTCTGGACACAGACAGAATACAAATGAGTTGAGAGGTTAAAAAATGTTAGAAATTATCAAATCGGTGAACTCCGTGGTGAACAATTTCATCTGGGGTGTGCCTGCCATGATCTGCATTATCGGAGTGGGTCTTCTGCTCAGTGTGCGGACAAAATTCTTACAGATTCGTAAATTTCCATATGCAATGAAACAGACCATTGGAAAAATTTTTGATAAAAAGGATGCTTCCGATGGAGCCATGACTCCGTTCCAGGCAGTCTGTACGGCGCTGGCGGGAACCGTCGGAACCGGAAATATCGCCGGTGTTGCCGGAGCAATCGCTATCGGTGGTCCGGGTGCGGTATTCTGGATGTGGATTTCCGCGTTGCTTGGTATGTGTACCAAGTTTTCCGAGGTAACCCTTGCGGTACATTTTCGTGAGAAAAACGCAGTGGGAGACTGGGTTGGCGGTCCGATGTATTATATTAAGAACGGACTGAAAAAACACTGGCACTGGCTTGCGTTTTTGTTTGCCCTGTTTGGTGTATTAACCGTATTTGGAACCGGTAATGCCACACAGGTAAATACAATCACAACAGCGATTGATTCCGCGTTACTGAGTTTCAATATTATTCCGGAAAGTTCTACAAAAGTTGTCAATCTGGTGATGGGTATTATTGTTGCCATTTTAGTAGCCATGATCCTGCTTGGCGGTGTAAAACGTATCGGTCGTGTTACTGAACGTCTGATTCCGTTCATGGCATTATTATATATCGTACTTGCGTTTGGCGTTATTATTTTAAATATCGACCGTGTGCCTGGAGTATTTCATTCTATTATTGACGGTGCATTCCATCCGGCTTCTGTGACCGGTGGTATCGTAGGAAGCTTTTTCCTGAGTATGAAAAAAGGTGTAGCCCGCGGTATTTTCTCCAACGAGGCAGGTCTTGGTACTGGTTCCATTGCCCATGCATGTGCAGACACTGGAGAACCGGTAAAACAGGGTATGTTCGGTATTTTTGAAGTATTTACTGATACGATTCTGATCTGTACACTGACTGCTATGGTTATTCTGTGCAGTGGTATCCCGGTTGGATATGGCGCAGATGCAGGTGCAGAGCTGACTATTTCCGGATTTACCGCTACATATGGCAACTGGGTATCTATTTTTACCGCCATCGCACTTTGCTGTTTTGCATTTTCCACTATTATCGGATGGGGACTGTACGGTTCACGTTGTATGGAGTACCTGTCTTCTGAAAAATGGGTAAAACCGTTTATGGTCGTTTATGCACTGGTGGCAATCGTTGGTGCAACCATGGACCTTGGTATGCTCTGGAGCATTGCAGAGACATTCAACGGTCTGATGGCGATCCCGAACCTGATCGCGTTGTTCCTGTTGTCGGGTACGGTTGTGAAGCTGGTAAAGGACTATTTTGCAAGACAACATAAGTAGTCATTTTCATTATATATGTCCTTATATATTAGAAAAAAGAATAACATCAGGGATTGATATTTTTTTGACATAGTATAACCACCATGCTATATTTTAGAGCGGCAAAGGTGCCAGAGTATTTGGGTTGAGGTACTCCTGGCACCTTTTTTGCGAGAAAAAAGAGCAGGAGGATGTTATGGAAAACAACCAGACAAATGAGAAACAGCAGGATTACGAGCTTCAGGCGGTACCTGACAGCGCAAGAAAAGGTTTTCTGCCAATGTTTATGATCATGATGGGCTTTACCTTTTTCTCCGCCAGCATGAGTGTCGGCGGTCAGCTTGGTATTGGTCTGAACATGACAAAATTTATATGGGCTTTGCTCATCGGTAATGCGATTCTTGGCGTATATACCGGTATTCTTGGTTACATGGGATGCAAGACAGGACTTACCCTGGATCTGATGGCGAGACATGCTTTCGGAAAGAAAGGTTCCTGGCTTTGTTCCGCAATTATTACATTTACACAGATGGGATGGTTTGGCGTAGGTATCGCAATGTTTTCCATTCCGGTTGCAGAGCTGACTGGTATTCCGGTAGTAGTTCTTGTTATTCTGTCTGGTGGTCTTATGACAGCTTCTGCTTATTTTGGTATTAAATCTCTGGAGATCGTAAGCTGGATCGCAGTTCCGGCAGTCGGAATCCTGGGATGCATTTCTGTAGGGCTTGGTGTCTCTTCTATGGGCGGACTTGGTGGTCTGTTTGCAGCAGAACCGCAGAATCCGATCACACTGGCAACAGCCATTACACTGGTTGTAGGTTCTTTCGTCAGTGGTGGTACAACAACCCCGAACTATACACGTTTTGCAAAAACAAGAAAAATCGCAGTTATCGCAACAGTTATCGCGTTCTTTATAGGAAACTCCCTGATGTTCGTATTCGGTGCAGTAGGTGGTTCCGTAACAGGACAGGCAGATATTTTCTATATTATGATTGCACAGGGATTAGCACTTCCGGCTATCATTGTACTTGGATTAAATATCTGGACCACAGCCGATAACGGATTATATTCCTGTGGACTTGGACTTTCCAATATTACAGGATGCTCCAAAAAGAAAATGGTATTAGTCAGCGGTATCATTGGAATCGTAGCTTCTGTATGGTTATACTATAACTTTACTTCCTGGCTTACTTTCATGGGATATGCGATCCCTCCGGTTGGTGGTGTGGTAATCACTGATTACTTCATGCATCAGAGACGTTATCAGGAAAATGACACAACAAATATGAAAACCGTAAAATGGTATGCAATCATTGTCGTTGTTGCAGGTGCTATCGTTGGACTGAAAGTACCGGTTGGTATCGGTTCTATCAATTCCATCGTTGCAGCATGCGTTATTTACTTTATTGGAAGCAAAATCTGTGATAAAGAAAAATAAAGAATGATTTGTCAGATAAACCTTCCTATATCAAAGTATTACTGCTAATTGTATGAATACGAGTATAAAGCTGAACACAGGAAGGGTGACAGGGGGGTACAAAATATGAACAGAGGAAATGTATTTGGAATCAATGGAAAAATTGAGACAGAATGCCTGACTGTTGTTGGTGCGCAGTATGCGCCCATCGGTGCCATGAATATGGAAGACGTAGACCGCAATACAGAAACGCTGCTTTCTTTTATGGATCGGGCTTCCGGTGGCTTTCCGGGCTTTGATCTGTTTGTAGCACCGGAAGCGTGCATTCAGGGTTTCCCGCAGTTTGGATGGGAAAATGCGTTGCTTACCATGGACAGTCCGCAGATTAAGAAGTTTCAGAAAAAATGTGCGGAACTGGAAGTGTACGGAGTGTTTGATTTCCTGCTTCGGGTGGATGAACAGAACAATTACACCAATACCGCCATTGTGATCAATGACAAAGGTGAGATCATTCACCGCTATGATAAAATGAATCCGTGGATTCCTTTTGAGGGTTCCATTCCGGGACGCAGCTGTACCGTATGTGACGGACCGAAAGGTGCAAAATTTGGCATTATCATCTGTGCGGATGGCGATTATCCGGAAATGTGGCGGGAAGCAGCCGTGCAGGGCGCAAATGTGATCATCCGTCCGACCCATTACATGGATCCGTGGCAGAACGCATGGGAGATCACCAATAAATCCGGTGCTTATTTTAATCAGGTGTACGTAGTGGCAGTCAACTGTTCTGGAACAGCGGAAAATGAGAATTTTTCCTGCTTTGGACGAAGCATGATCTTGGGACCGGACGGAAACGTGATCTGTGAGGGCGCAAACGGAGCACCATCTATGATCAAGGCGGATCTGTATCCGGGCATTATCGATGCAATGCGCAGTCAGGCGGTTCATTCCGCACCGATGTATTCTTATGCGCACCGGGGCGCATCCAGTCATCCGTATGCAGGAAAGGGGCTGGATACTTCGGATTACACAGCTTATAAGCGAGGTGACAACGATGGCACAGTTTAAAGGAATGTTACATTTACTGCACAAGCGGATGGCTGATATTTCCTATCCCATCAGCAAACAGGAGATTCTGGAACAGATCGGGGATGAAATCGTGAAAGCAGGTGCAGATCAGTACCTGAGTGTACGGGAGATCCTAGCACCGATCCGTCAGGAGACATTTTCCTGTGCGGCAGAGTTTTACTGTGCATTGCTTGGGGCATAGAAGGCATAAATAACAGAAGGATAAGAACAGATATGATTCTGTCTTTTCGCAAATAGAGAAATTGAGAAACTCCTCAAAACGGGTATCAAAAACGGTATCGGTTTTGGGGAGTTTTTTGCACGTGAGTCATAGTTACCCTGAATAAGCAAAAAATAAAAAACATTATTGACACCTAACACACGTTGCTTTATACTAAAAAAAGATAGAGAAAGGAAATCTAGTATGCAGGCAACAGAATTAGAAAAGACGGAAAACTATTACAGAACGCAGATGCAGAAAGATCGGATCGTTGACAGATTAAAAGAGAACGGATGCCGTATCACAAAACAGCGCATGATTTTACTGGATGTGATTCTGAGTGGAAACTGCACCAGCTGCAAAGAGATTTATTATAAAGCATCCAAATTAGATCCGAAGATCGGAACAGCGACCGTATATCGTATGGTGAACCTGTTAGAACAGATCGGTGCCATCAGCCGGGTGAATCTGTATGAGGTGACCTGTGAGACCGGCGCAAAACGGGAAGAGCATGTGATCGAACTGGATGACAGTTCTGTGCGTGTGCTGACAGAACCGGAGTGGATGCGCGTGATCGAACGGGGATTGCGGGCGTGCGGATACATTGACCGACAGAATGTGCGGACAGTAAAAGCAGGCATGGTATAAAAAAAACTTGCATCTTTGTAAATAGTGTGATAAATTATTAATTAAGAATATGTAGTATGTTGTAAGAGTGGGCGCGAGTCCACTCTTAGTTGTTGTATAGTGAAATCTGAGAAAGAAGGTGACAAAGATGTCAAAACGCGAAGATTATGAAGCACGTACAGAAGCCTTATTACTTCCGATCATGGAAGAAATGAATTTTGAACTGGTAGATGTGGAATATGTAAAAGAGGGAAGCACCTGGTATTTACGCGCCTACATCGATAAAGAGGGCGGTATTACCGTCAATGATTGTGAGGCAGTTGCCCGCAGAATGAACGATCTGCTGGATGAGAAGGATTTTATTGCCGATTCTTATGTATTCGAGGTAAGTTCCCCGGGACTTGGCAGACCGCTGAAAAAAGAAAAAGATTATGTGAGAAGTATGGGAAAAGAATTAGAGATCCGTACTTATCGTGCAATCAACCGTCAGAAAGAATTTTATGGAATTCTGACCGGATATACAGAAGATACTGTAACGATTCAGCCGGAGGAAGGTGAAGCACTTACTTTCCAGAAAAACGAGATCGCACTGATCAGACTGGCATTTGATTTTTAGAACAGGAGGAAAAAGGAAAAAATGGCAAAAAGCAGCAAGAGCAAAAAAAATGCTGAGAGCAGAGAATTACTGGAAGCATTGACAATTTTAGAAAAAGAAAAAAATATCAGCAAGGATACATTACTGGAAGCAATTGAGAACTCACTGCTGACAGCATGTAAAAACCATTTTGGAAAAGCTGACAATATCAAAGTTACCATCGATCCGGAGACTTGTGAGTTTCATGTTTACGCTGAGAAAACCGTCGTACAGGAAGTGACAGATCCGCTGACAGAGATCAGCTTTGCAGAGGCAATGATGATCGGCGGTGGTCATGGACTTGGCGATGTGATCCATGAGGAGATCCAGTCCAAAGATTTCGGACGTATCGCAACACAGAATGCAAAGAATGTTATTTTACAGAAAATCCGTGAGGAAGAGCGCAAAGTGATCTTTGATCAGTATTATGGAATGTCCAAAGATATTGTAACCGGTATCGTTCAGCGTTATATTGGAAACAATGTAAGTATTGACCTTGGTAAAGTGGACGCTGTCCTCAGTGAAAACGAGATGATCCCGGGCGAGACATTTGAGCCGACCGAGCGTATCAAAGTATATGTGATCGATGTAAAATCTACTTCCAAAGGACCGAAAGTACTTGTATCCAGAACACATCCGGAACTGGTAAAACGTCTGTTTGAGGCAGAGGTTGCAGAGGTTCGTGACGGTATCGTTGAGATCAAGAGCATTGCCCGTGAGGCAGGAAGCCGTACAAAGATGGCAGTATGGTCCAATGATCCGGACGTTGATCCGGTAGGCGCATGCGTTGGTATGAACGGTGCCCGTGTCAATGCCATTGTAGAAGAGTTAAACGGTGAGAAGATCGATATCATCAACTGGAATGAGAACCCGGCTATGCTCATTGAGAATGCATTAAGCCCGGCAAAAGTTATCTCCGTTATTGCAGATGCAGAGGAGAACAAGGCAAAAGTTGTTGTTCCGGATTATCAGCTTTCCCTGGCAATCGGTAAAGAAGGCCAGAATGCACGTCTGGCAGCCCGCCTGACCGGATTCAAGATCGACATCAAGAGTGAGACACAGGCAAGAGAAGCCGGTGACTTCATGGATTATGAAGAAGATTACGAGGATGAAGAATTAAACGACATCGATCTGGAAGATATGAATGAGGAGTATCATCCGACAGATGCTTCCGATGACGATGGATTCATTAATATTCCGGAAATCGAAGATGAGGATGGAGAGAATGAATAAGAAAAGTCCGATGCGCATGTGTGTGGGATGTCACGAAATGCGGGAAAAAAGAGAAATGATCCGTGTTTTGAAAATGCAGGACAATACCTTTTGTATTGACGCGGCAGGTCGCAAAAACGGCCGCGGAGCATATTTGTGCAAAAAGATGGAGTGTCTGGATCAGGCAGTCCAGAATCACGGATTGGAACGTTCGTTCAAAATGAGTATACCAAAAGAAATTATTGCGGAATTGACAGAGGAGATGAAAACGATTGCAGAATAACAGGATTTTATCAGGTCTGGGGCTTGCACAGAAAGCCGGATGCATTGCCAGTGGAGAATTTGCGGTGGAGAAAGCCGTCAAAGGCGGTCTGGCGTGTGTTGTGATCGTGGCAGAAGATGCTTCCGATAATACAAAGAAGAAAATGAGAAATATGACAGATTTTTATGAAACCCCTCTGTATATCTATGGAAGTAAAGATGATCTTGGTCATTGCATCGGCAAGGAGTACCGCTCTATGGTAGCGATCCTGCAGCCGGGCTTTGCCAAATCTGTCATGAAGCAGTTAGATAACAGACCAACAACTGAATAGGGAGGAACTAGAATGGCAAAAATCAGAGTTCATGAAATTGCAAAAGAATATAATGTACCGGCAAAGGATGTAATGACTTTTCTGGAAGGACATAATATAGAAGTAAGCAGCCATATGAGTACACTGGAAGACAATGCGGTTGCATTAGTCAGAGGAAAATATGGAAAGAGTGGCGAGGCAGACGCAGATAAAAAAGAGCGTCCGAAGAAAAAATCAAGCATTTCTGCTGTATACAATCCGCAGAACAGCAAGATGAGCAATCGTCGTTCCAATAACGGAAACAGAAACGGGGATCGTCCGCAGCGCCAGAATGGAGATCGTCCACAGCGTGCAAACGGAGAGAACCGTCAGCGCCAGGATGGTGACCGTCCACGTTACGACAATCGTCAGCGTCAGAACGGTGACAGACCACAGCGTCAGAATGGAGATCGTCCACGTTACGACGGCGACCGTTCCCAGCGCCCAAATGGTGACCGTCCGGCAAGAAACGGTGATCGTCCACAGAGAAGATATGGTGACAGACCGGCAAGACAGGAAAATGGTGATAGAAATGGCCGTTATGAAAGAAAAGACAACAATAATCAGAAAGGCTTCCAGGGTAATCGCGGCGGTGGTAATAATTTTGGAGGTAATCGAAACAATCGACAGGACAATTCAGGTCGTTCGAGAGAATCGAGAGGACGCTTAGATCACGATATTTCACGTATGAACCGTGACAACAAGGCGTCCATCGAGGAATTGCGCGGAAAAGAGAATACACACGTAAATAAAAAGAAAAACAAACAGGATTACGAAAGAAAGAACCGTAAACAGGAGCAGTACGTAAACCTGGAGAAGAAGACGGGACACAAAAAACGGAATGCACAGCCACAGCCGCAGGCAGAAAAGAAGACAGATGAAGTTCGCAGCATTTCCCTGCCGGAAGTTATGACCGTTCGTGAGCTGGCAGAGCGTATCGATGTACCGGCTTCCAAAGTCGTAGAAAAATTATTCATGCAGGGTATTCTTGCAACTGTAAACCAGGAAGTTGATTACGAGAAAGCAGAAGAGATCGCACTGGAGTTCAACTGCATCGCTGAGCCGGAAGAGAAAGTAGATGTTATCGCTGAACTTCTGAAAGAGGAAGAAGAGGATGAAAACACACTGGTTTCCAGACCGCCGGTTGTATGTGTTATGGGACACGTTGACCATGGTAAAACTTCTCTGCTGGATGCCATTCGTGAGACTCATGTAACTGATCGCGAGGCAGGTGGTATCACACAGCATATCGGTGCATCTGTCGTACAGATCAACGGACAGAAGATCACATTCCTTGATACACCGGGTCATGAGGCATTTACAGCTATGCGTATGCGTGGAGCAAATTCTACGGATATCGCAATCCTGGTAGTTGCTGCTGATGACGGAATCATGCCGCAGACTATTGAGGCGATCAGCCATGCAAAAGCAGCAGGCATTGAGATCATTGTAGCCATCAACAAGATTGATAAAGAGAGCGCAAATATCGATTATGTAAAACAGGGTCTTGCAGAGCAGGGACTGATCCCGGAAGACTGGGGTGGAAGCACCATCTGTGTACCGGTATCTGCACGTACCGGAGAAGGCATCACAGAACTTCTTGAGATGGTACTGCTGACAGCAGATATTCTTGAGCTGAAAGCAAATCCGAAGAGAAAAGCCCGTGGTCTTGTTATCGAAGCACAGCTGGATAAAGGACGTGGTGCAGTTGCAACCGTTCTGGTTCAGAAAGGTACCTTAAAAGTCGGAGAGCCGATCGCAGCAGGAAGCAGCTATGGTAAAGTACGTGCCATGATCGATGATAAGGGAAGACGTGTCAAAGAGGCAGGTCCTTCTACACCGGTTGAGATCCTTGGTCTGAACAGTGTTCCGAATGCAGGTGAAGTATTCGTTGCATGTGATTCTGATAAGGACGCAAGAAGCTTTGCAGATACTTTTGTATCCCAGAACAGAGAGAAAATGCTTGAGGAGACCAGATCCAGAATGTCTCTGGATGATCTGTTCTCACAGATTCAGACTGGCAACTTAAAAGAGCTGGAACTGATCGTAAAAGCAGACGTTCAGGGTTCTGTAGAGGCAGTAAAACAGAGTTTGACCAAACTTTCCAACGAGGAAGTAGTCGTAAAAGTAATCCATGGCGGTGTTGGTGCCATCAACGAGTCCGATGTTTCTCTGGCTTCCGCATCCAATGCGATCATCATTGGATTTAACGTAAAACCGGATGTAACTGCAAAAGCAACTGCAGAGCAGGAGCATGTAGACATTCGTCTGTACTCCGTTATTTACAAAGCAATTGAGGATATCGAGGCAGCAATGAAAGGTATGCTGGATCCGATCTTTGAGGAGAAAGTCATCGGTCATGCAGAAGTTCGCCAGATCTTCAAAGCTTCCGGTGTCGGCAACATTGCCGGTTCTTACATTCTGGATGGTGTATTTGAGCGTAACTGCAAAGTTCGTATCACAAGAGAAGGAAAACAGATCTTCGAGGGTGATTTAGCTTCCCTGAAACGTTTCAAAGACGATGTCAAAGAAGTAAAAGCCGGATATGAATGTGGTCTTGTATTTGAAGGATTTAACGACATTGCAGAGTTTGATGTCGTAGAAGCATATAAGATGGTAGAAGTACCAAGATAGTCTGGAGATGACAGAATATGAGAAAAAACAGTATTAAAAATACCCGTTTAAATGAAGAAGTAATGCGTGAGTTATCTACGATCATCCGCAATGAGATTAAGGACCCGCGTATTCATCCGCTGACCACCGTGTCAGCGGTACAGGTTGCTCCGGATCTGAAAACCTGCAAGGTTTATATCAGTGTACTGGGTGACAAAAAAGAAAAAGAGGATACCATTCAGGGATTGAAAAATGCAGCAGGCTATGCGAGACGTTGTCTTGCACAGTCCCTGAATCTCAGAAATACACCGGAACTTCGGTTTATTCTGGATGAGTCCATTGAATATGGCATTGAGATGTCAAAGAAGATTGATGCATTAACAGGTGGCAGCAAAGAGGAAGAGTAAGAGGATGGACATGATTTCATTAGATTCATATTTGGAAGGAATCCATACAGTAGCTATTTCCGGTCATATCCGGCCGGATGGCGACTGTGTGGGCTCCTGCCTGGCAGTATATAATTATATTTGTGACAATTATCCGGACATTATGGCGGATGTGTATCTGGAGACAATACCGGACAAATTTCTGTTTTTGAAAAATGCGAACAAGATTCGCCATATTCGTGAGACAGACGGTAAAAAAGAATACGATCTGTTTATTGCCCTGGATTGCGGGGATGCAGGTCGTCTGGGATTGGCAGGACAGTATTTTGAGGTGGCAAAAAGCACATTTTGTGTAGATCATCATATCAGTAACCAGTCTTTTGCTGATTTTAACTATATTTTCCCAAATGCAAGCTCTACCTGTGAACTGGTTTATCAGCTTTTAGATAGCAGCAAGATCACAAAAGAGATTGCCGAGTGTATTTATCTTGGAATCGTGCATGATACAGGTGTGTTTCAATATTCCTGCACCTCATCGAAGACGATGGAGATTGCGGGAAAACTGATGGATAAGGGCATTGATTATTCCCGGATCGTAGACGAGACATTCTATATCCGTACTTTTGCGCAGCAGCAGATTCTTGGAAAGGCACTGATGGATGCGGAGCTGCATTTTGACGGAATGTGTATTTCCAGTGTGATCAAGCGCAAACAGCTGGAAAAATTTCATGTGGAACCAAAAGATCTGGATGGAATTGTAAGTACCCTGCGTTCTACCACGGGCGTAGAGGCTGCTGTGTTTGTATATCCGAATGAAAATGATACTTATAAAGTCAGTCTTCGTTCCGCTTCTTATGTGGATGTGGCAGCGATCGCCGTAGAATTTGGCGGCGGCGGACATTGCCGGGCAGCCGGTGCGTCCATCGAGGGAAAACCGGATGACATCCTCAAAAAAGTACTTGCAAAAGTCAGAAAGCAGTTAAAGACAAAAGAGGAAGATGGATGTACAACGGAATCATAAATGTATACAAGGAAAAAGGATATACTTCTTTTGATGTAGTGGCGCGGATGCGCGGGATCTGTGGACAGAAGAAAATCGGTCATACCGGGACGTTAGATCCGGATGCGGAAGGCGTGCTGCCAGTCTGCCTTGGAAAAGCAACGAAAGTCTGTGATATGCTGACCGATTCGGATAAGGTATATCGTGCAGTCATGCAGCTTGGCGTGGAAACGGATACACAGGATCTGACGGGAACCATTTTAAAAAAAGTGGATACTTCCGGTCTTATGGAACAGAAGGTTATGGATGCGGTGATGCAGTTTGAAGGCGAGATCCATCAGGTTCCGCCAATGTATTCCGCATTGAAAGTAAATGGAAAGAAACTGTGTGATCTGGCCAGAGCCGGTGTCACTGTGGAGCGGAAAGCCCGTCCGGTGACGATTTATAAGATTCAGGTGGAAAACATAGCACTTCCGTACGTAACAATGACGGTTTCCTGTTCCAAGGGTACTTACATTCGTACGTTGTGTCATGACATTGGACAGAAACTTGGCTGTGGTGCGGCTATGAAAAGCCTTGTCCGTCTTCAGGCAGCAGGATATCGCATGGAAGATGCATATAAGTTGGACACCTTACAGGAATATAAAGAAGCTGGCACATTAAAAGATGTGGTGACCCCGATCGAACATGTATTTGAAGTGTATCCGGTGCTGACAGCAAAGCCGGAATTTGACATTATGTTAAAAAATGGCAATAAGATGGCGCTGCAGCAGTTTCAGGAAACGATAAAACCGGAACCGGAAATGAAAGTGCGTGTCCGGATGTCGGATGGACGTTTTGCAGCCGTTTATGAATATCGGGAAGATCTTGGACTGTTCCGTCCGTCAAAAATGTTTTTGGAGGATTAACGAGTAAGGATGAAATATATAAAAGATACATTGGATTTTAAAATTGAAGAACCTTCGGTTATCACTCTGGGCAAGTTTGACGGTCTGCACAGCGGACACCGTTATCTGATGGAGGCTATGCAGAAAGGCAAGGAGCAGGGGCTCAAATGTGTGATCTTTACTTTTGATATTCCACCGAAAGCGATTCACAAGGATACGTACAATGTGTTATCTACGAATGAAGAAAAAGCACATATTTTCGCAGAAGCGGGAGTGGATTATCTGATCGAATGCCCGTTTACCGATGACTTCCGTCAGCTTTCTCCCTATGCATTTTTGCAGATGCTGAAAGAGAAGATCAATGTAAAAATGATCGTGGCAGGCACGGATTTTCATTTTGGATATCAGCGTGCCGGTTCCTTTCGGGAATTACAGCAGTATGCGGATGATCTGGGCTATGAGGCAGTGATCGTTAAGAAAAAACAGTACAAAGGCGAGGATATCAGCAGTACGAGAATCCGTAAGGAGATTGCAGAAGGAAATATGGAAGAAGCCAATTATCTGCTGGGCTATTCTTATTTTCTCACCGGCCCGGTGCTTCACGGCAACGAGATCGGACGGACCATCGGAATCCCGACAGCAAATCAGCGCCCGGAAGAATTTAAACTGCTTCCACCAAAGGGTGTGTATGCAGTGGAGATTCTGGCAGAAGGAAAACAGTATGACGGTATCAGCAACGTGGGATGCAAGCCGACCATTGAAGGGGTCAATCCTATGGGCGTAGAGACATTTTTGTTTGACTACTCAGGCAATCTGTACGGAAAGGACATCAAAGTGTCTTTCCTGAAGTTTATCCGCCCGGAGCGGAAATTTGGTTCTCTGGCAGAATTAAAGGCACAGATGGACCGGGATATTTTGGTTTGTAAGGAATATCTGAAAAATGTGCATGAAGCATAAAAAGAGATAGCAGATGATTTTTGGTAAGTCTGACGGTGGATGATTTTGCAGAAAGTGGTTTACAAGTCAGATTGAATATGATATATTGATTAGGCGTGAGTAAAAAGCCCATACTCAGTACCCGGACACTCCGACCGGTACTTAGTAAACACGCGTGATTGGGCGATTATAAAAAATAAAGGAGGAAATCAAGATGATTTCAAAAGAAAAAAAAGCAGCGATTATGGCAGAGTATGGTAGAACACCAAACGATACAGGATCGCCGGAAGTACAGATTGCAATCTTAACAGCAAGAATCCAGGAGCTCACAGAGCATCTGAAAGAGAACCCGAAGGATCATCATTCCAGAAGAGGTCTTCTGAAAATGGTTGGTCAGAGACGTGGTATGCTTGCTTACCTTCAGAAAAAAGATCTGGAAGGTTATCGTGCACTGATCGCAAAATTAGGCATCAGAAAATAATAACAGGATAGCTGTCAGAATAGAGCGGAATTTCCGCTCTATTTTGGATTGGCGGGAGGATTTATCCGAGACCGCTGATGTGTGCAAAACCATGGATCACTTGTACAAAGGATAGATGCAAGTGTGATGTGGGAAAGTTTTGTACAGATCAGTAGTTTCGGGTCTCCTGCCACAGTAAAGAAGGAGAGAAAATAATGAAGAAAACCTATTCAATGGAACTGGCCGGAAGAACATTAAGCGTTGATATCGGTCGTGTAGCCGCACAGGCAAATGGCGCAGCTCTTATGCATTATGGAGATACAGTTGTATTATCTACAGCAACTGCATCCGAAAAACCGCGTGAGGGAATCGATTTCTTCCCGTTAAGCGTAGAGTTCGAAGAGAAAATGTATTCTGTAGGAAAAATCCCGGGTGGATTTAACAAACGTGAGGGAAAAGCATCTGAGAACGCTGTTTTAACAGCACGTGTTATCGACCGTCCGATGCGTCCGTTATTCCCGAAGGATTACAGAAATGACGTTACTTTAAATAACATGGTAATGAGCGTTGATCCGGAGTGCCGTCCGGAGCTTCTTGCAATGCTTGGTTCTGCTATCGCAACAAGTATTTCCGATATTCCGTTCTGCGGACCGTGTGCAACTACACAGATCGGTATGGTAAACGGCGAATTCGTTGTAAACCCGTCTCAGGCTGACTGGGATAACGGAGATCTTCAGTTGACTGTTGCATCTACTTCCGAGAAAGTTATCATGATCGAGGCAGGCGCAAACGAGATCAAAGAAGAGAAAATGATCGAAGCTATCTATATGGCTCATGAGATCAACCAGACAATTATCGAATTTATCAACAAAATGGTTGCTGAGATCGGCAAACCAAAACATGAGTATACAAGCTGTGCAGTTCCGGAAGAAATGTTCGCAGCAATGCGCGAGATCGTAACACCGGAAGAGATGGAAGAAGCTGTATTTACGGATGTAAAACAGGTTCGTGAGGAGAATATCCGTGTCATCACAGAGAAACTGGAAGAGGCATTTGCAGAGAACGAAGAGTGGCTTGCAGTTCTTGGCGAGGCAGTATATCAGTATCAGAAAAAGACTGTTCGTAAGATGATCTTAAAAGATCACAAACGTCCGGATGGTCGTGCCATCACACAGATCCGTCCGCTGGCAGCAGAAGTTGACCTGATTCCGCGAGTTCATGGTTCTGCAATGTTTACCCGTGGACAGACACAGATCTGTACGATCACAACTCTGGCTCCGTTATCTGAAGTTCAGAAAGTAGACGGATTGGATGAGAATATTACAAGCAAACGTTACATGCATCACTACAACTTCCCGTCCTACTCTGTAGGTGAGACAAAACCGTCCAGAGGACCGGGACGTCGTGAGATCGGACATGGAGCATTAGCTGAGAAAGCATTAGTACCGGTA
Organism: Eubacterium ramulus; assembly: GCF_003122485.1. Classification (GTDB taxonomy): domain Bacteria; phylum Bacillota; class Clostridia; order Lachnospirales; family Lachnospiraceae; genus Eubacterium_I; species Eubacterium_I ramulus_A. The sequence goes on along the minus strand of NZ_JRFU01000089.1, from coordinate 23,409 downwards.
CTTCCGAGCGAGGAAGAATTCCCGTATGCAATCCGTACTGTATCTGAGACATTTGAGTCCAATGGATCTACTTCTCAGGCAAGTATCTGTGCATCTACCATGTCTCTGATGGCAGCAGGTGTACCGATCAAGAAACCGGTTGCAGGTATTTCCTGTGGTCTGGTAACAGGCGAGACAGATGATGATTACATCGTTCTGACAGATATCCAGGGTCTGGAAGATTTCTTTGGCGATATGGACTTTAAAGTAGCCGGAACACATGACGGTATCACAGCAATCCAGATGGATATCAAGATCCACGGACTGACAAGACCGATCGTAGAGGAAGCTATTGCAAGAACACGTGAAGCAAGACTTTACATTCTGGATGAAGTTATGAAACCGGCGATCGCTGAGCCGAGAGCACAGGTTGGAAAATATGCACCGAAGATCATCTCCATGCAGATCGATCCGCAGAAGATCGGTGATGTTGTTGGTCAGAGAGGAAAGACCATCAATGCCATCATCGAGCAGACTGGTGTTAAAATCGACATTACAGATGACGGTTCCGTATCTATCTGTGGTACAGACGCAGACATGATGAACCGTGCAGCAGAGCTGATCCGCATCATCGTAACAGATTTCGAGGCAGGTCAGGTTCTTACAGGTAAAGTCGTAAGCATTAAAGAGTTTGGTGCATTCATCGAGTTCGCTCCGGGCAAAGAGGGAATGGTTCATATTTCCAAGATTTCCAAAGAGCGTATCAACCGTGTAGAAGACGTTCTGACACTTGGCGACAAGGTTACCGTTGTTTGCCTTGGAAAAGACAAGATGGGAAGAATCAGCTTCAGCATGAAAGATGTAAAATAATAAATGATGAAATAAAAACCGGTGGGCAGATGCCTGCCGGTTTTGTTTTGGCTAAAATTGGAAATTTCGTTAAAATTTTCCCGGACAAAAGCACTTTCTGCCAGGCAGAATATATTACTATATGGAAAGAATCTTAAAATATATTCATGCGTCTGCTGCATACAGACAGGGGATTTTCGGACAGGGTATTCTTGTAGCGGTGCTGGATACGGGAATTTCTCCCCATACCGATCTGCAGGGGAGAATTGCCGGATTTCGGGATTATATCAGACAGCGTCCGCAGCCTTATGATGATAACGGACATGGAACGCATATCAGCGGAATCATAGGAGCCGGTGGGAAAGGAGCCATTCATGGAGTTGCACCGGGGTGCTATTTGTGGAGCTGTAAGGTTTTGGATAAAAACGGAAACGGAAAAATTCAGGATACCTGTCAGGCAGTAGAGGATATTGTTGCATACAATCAGAGACATACGCAGAAAATACGAATTATGAATATCTCTGTTGGTATGTTGGAACGGGTACAGCCGGAATTGCAGAAGCGTCTGTTGCAATGTGTAGAACGTGCCTGGGATCAGGGGATTGTGGTACTGGCAGCCGCAGGCAACAATGGGCCGGGAGAACATACGGTGACCAGTCCCGGGATCTCAAAGAAAATTATTACGGTGGGAAGCTTGGATAGCTGCAGTGAAACCAGACGGGAACTGAGCCTGTATTCCGGGCGGGGGCCGACAGCGTCCTGTGTGGTAAAACCGGAGATCGTGATGCCGGGAACGGATATTATCAGTTGTGGCACGCGTCAGGGAAGTTATGTGAAAAAGAGTGGAACTTCCATGGCGGTGCCAATTGTATCTGGTATCATTGCGTTACTTTTGAGCAAAGATCCTTCTCTGACACCAAATGAGGTAAAATTACAGTTGTATCGCAGCGCGGACCGTACCGGGATGGATCGCCGGATAAAATGCTGGGGAACCATTGATCTTCGAAAATTACTATCTGTATATTAAATATAGATCGCAAAGGAACTGGGGGCATGAGTAAGTGGTAAAGGCGGATGGTGAATGTTCGTTTTGTGCGCTAGAAATATTGATGAGAGCAGTAATTCTTAGCAACGGAAGGTTCTCCATTTGAGCTGTGGTTACTATTGTTCAGGAAGAACCGGGATACAATCTGTACCCATGCATCTTTCAAAGTAAGTAACGGAATACTATTGGCAGCAAGAATGTTAACAGATCCCACATTTTCGCTGTTTAGTGTATACACAGCTTTGCCGATCACGTCACCCTTTTGAATTGGAGCTTCCACACGATCCGGGAGCTCTAATTTTTTCTCCAATTCTCCACTGGTATTTTGGGTGTCAAGATAATGGAAAGCGGATTCATATTGCAGTGAAAGCTGTGACTGACTGCCTCTGGAAACCAAAATGTCCGGTAAGACATCCTGATTTTCATCTGTATACACGCGGCAGTTGACAAATCCCCAGTCGAACATGGATTTCACATCTGCAATGCGCTCTTTGCTGCTTGCGGCGCCCATAACGACTGCAATCAGACTGAGCGAATCTTTCGTTGCGGTTGCGGAGAGACAGAAACCGGCTTTGGAGGTAAAACCGGTTTTCAGTCCGGTGGCATAAGGATACTGCTTGATCAGATGGTTCGTATTGCTGAGGGTAAAGGCAGAATCGCCCCGGGCAGTATGGTGAATGATATCTTCCTGCCAGATTTTGGTATAATCAAAAATTGCCGGATGATTTACCGTAAGTTCCCGTGACATCAGGGCGATGTCATTGGCGCAGGAATAATGATTGTCTGCATCGAGTCCGCAGCAGTTTACAAAATTTGTATGTGTCATGCCAAGGGAGGCAGCAGTTTCATTCATTTTCTGAACAAAGGCATCTTCACTTCCGCTGATCAGTTCTGCCATGGCAACACAGGCATCATTGGCACTGGCAACGGTGATACATTTGATTAGAGTTTCCACCGTCTGGGTTTCGTTTGGCTCTAAGTACACCTGAGAACCGCCCATGCCGGCAGCATGTTCTGAAATCGTTACCGTGTCTTCCAGATGAATCTGTCCGGCTTCCAGTGCCTGAAAAATCAAAAGCAGTGTCATGATTTTGGTGACGCTTGCCAGCGGGCGTTCTTCGGTGGAATTTTTTTCATACAGGATCGTACCGGTGGCAGCATCCATTAAGAGGGCGCATGGCGCGGTAACGGAAGGGGCAGAGCCAGCAGTTTCTGTATCAGATGCAGAGATTTCTGTGGCATAAGTGGTGACAGGAAGGGTGCACAACAGCAGCAGGAGCGCGAGAAAAACAGAAAAGTGGCGTTTCAATCTTATTTTCATATAGAATCCCGGAATGTTTTTCTATATTTTTATGTGCCGGTGGGAAAAACTATGCGTTTGACAGGGAGAAAGTGGGAGAAGAAAGGGAAAAACCAGAGAAAGACCTTGAATTTTTGCGGGGATTCAGTACAATAGTGTAAGATTGGAGAAAATGTGTCTTATGGAATTAAAGGTAAAACTGGAAGTATTTGAGGGACCGTTGGATCTGCTGCTTCATTTACTGGATAAAAACAAGGTGAGTATTTATGATATTCCGATCGTGGAGATTACGAACCAATATCTGGATTATATTCGGGAGATGCAGCGTCAGGATCTGAACATTATGAGTGAATTTCTGGTTATGGCGGCAACGCTTCTGGAGATCAAGTCCAAATGGCTTCTGCCCAAGGAAGAGTCTGAGGAGGAAGAAGAAATCGATCCCCGTGCGGAACTGATGGAGCAGCTGCTGCAGTACAAGCTGTTTAAATATATGTCACAGGAATTAAAAGACCGGCAGATTGATGCGGGACGCCGTCTGTTCAAAAATCCATCAATTCCGGAGGAAGTGCGCTCTTATGAAGAACCGCTGGATCTGGATGAATTGACGAAAGGGTACGATCTGAAGAAGCTGCATGCGATTTTTGAATCAGTCATGAAAAAACAGACTGATAAAATGGATCCGATCCGTTCCAGATTTGGAAAAATCGAACGGGAGGAAGTGTCACTGGATGAAAAAATGATCTATCTGGAAACTTACTGCATGGAACATGAACGTTTTTCTTTCCGGGATCTGCTGGAGCGGCAGGGAAGTAAGGTGGAGATCATTGTAACCTTCCTTGGTATTCTGGAACTGATGAAAACCGGGCGGATACAGATCGAACAGGAACATTTATTTGACGAAATCTATATTACCGTATGCCCGAAAACGGAATTGGAGATACAGGAGTAAAGAAACATGAAAATTGAAGAATACGAAGCAGCGGCAGAAGCGATTCTGTTTGCAATGGGAGATTCGGTAGAACTGAAAAAACTGGCGTTTGCGCTGCAGGTCGGAGAGCGGGAGGCAGAACTGATCGTGCGGAATCTGGCAGACCGCTATCAGGCATCCAACTGTGGACTGCAGATCCTGGAACTGGATGGCGCGTATCAGATCTGTACAAAACCGTCCCAGTATGAATATCTGATCCGGATCGCAAAGCAGCCACGCAAACAGGTGCTGACGGATGTATTATTGGAAACGTTATCGATTGTTGCGTATAAGCAGCCGGTAACAAAAGTAGAGATTGAAAAAATCCGCGGGGTATCCTGTGAACATGCCATTAATAAACTTCTGGATTATGGACTCATTCAGGAGGCAGGACGTCTGGATGCACCGGGACGACCGATCTTGTTTGGAACCACGGAAGAGTTTTTACGCTGTTTTGATGTGCAGTCTGTGGAAGAATTACCGGACATGAATCCGGATAAGATCGAGGAATTGAAGCAGGAAGCTGAGGAAGAAGTGCAGCTTCAGTTGAAAGTGTAATTAACAGAACGAAACAAAATAAAACAGAATAAAAAAGTTCACAAAATTAAGTGGCAAAATTATACGAATTCGATTAAAAACATTGTTAATTAATTGACTATTATAAACAAGTGCTAATATCCTTTGTGATGATTTGTACAAAATACACAAAAATAGGTTGTAAAAATAGGTTAAAGTGACTAACCGGAAACCTGATAACCCATTTATCAGTATTGAAATAAATACAATCCTATATTAATATACGACACATGGGCGTTGCGAAACGGATGAAAATATGTAAAAAATATACAAAAAGCAGTTCTGGAATTTACATAAAATCATCGTGATGCAACCGACTTTACAGTGGTAAAGGTTTAGGAGGATAGGATATGAGCAGATTATCAGTAGTATCAGCTGACAAAGTAAATTCTACGACGGAACAGCTTATGAAAGAATTTACACAGCGAATTGTGGCAAATCCACCGGGAGTCTGTCCGGTAGATATGCAGCTGGCATTCTTAAAAGTATGTCATGCACAGACATGTGGAAAATGTGTTCCATGTCGCATCGGTCTGGGACAGTTAGAAGATCTTCTGGAGAAGGTTCTGGATAATGAAGCGACCATGGACACCTTGAAATTGATTGAGCAGACAGCAGAAAATATTAAAAACTCTGCTGATTGTGCCATTGGTTTTGAATCCGCGCGTATGGTGCTGGCAGGTCTGGAAGGTTTCAAAGAAGATTATATTTCCCATATTACAGAACACAGATGTCTGGGATCATTCGAGCAACCGATTCCTTGCGTAACACTCTGTCCGGCACATGTAGACATCCCGGGATATATCGCACTGGCAGGAGAGGGACGTTGTGAGGATGCGGTTCGTCTGATCCGTAAGGACAACCCGTTCCCGACTGCATGTGCCCTGATCTGTGAGCATCCGTGTGAGGCAAGATGCCGCAGAAATATCATTGATGATTCCATCAATATCCGTGGTATCAAACGATATATCGTGGACAATGCACCGTCCAATCAGGTACCGGTTCCGGAATGTGCACCGTCAACAGGCAAAAATATTGCCATTATCGGCGGTGGTCCGAGTGGTCTGACAGCTGCTTATTTCTTGCAGTTAATGGGACATCATTGTACTGTATTTGAGGAGAAGCAGCACCTTGGCGGTATGCTTCGTTACGGTATTCCAAACTACCGTTTCCCACGTGAACGTCTGCAGGAGGATATTGATGCAATTCTTGCTACCGGTGTAGAAGTAAAAATGAATCAAAATATTGGTACAGAAGAAATGAAGGAGATTCATAAATTTTACGATGCAACTTATGTGGCAATTGGTGCACATACCGATAAAAAACTTGGTCTGGAAGGCGAGGACAGCAAAAATGTAATCTCTGCGGTTGATATGCTGCGTGAGATCGGCGATGGAAAATATCCGGATTACACCGGCAAACGTGTCGTTGTTGTCGGTGGCGGAAACGTGGCAATGGACTGTGCGAGAACTGCAATTCGTGCCAATGCAGAGACTGTAAGTATCGTATACCGCAGACGCCAGGAAGATATGACTGCACTTCCGGCAGAGGTAGAAGGTGCTGTGGCAGAGGGAATCGAGCTTGTTACCTTAAAAGCACCGCTTCGTGTAGAAGCCGATGCAGAAGGAAACGCATGTGCACTCTGGGTACAGCCGCAGATCATCGGACCGGTAAGAGGAGGCAGACCTTCCCCGCGTAAGGCAAACAAACCGGAAGAACGTATGGAATGTGATATCGTTCTGGTTGCCATCGGACAGGATATCGTATCTCAGCCGTTTGCTGATTTCGGTCTTGCTACCAACTGGGGACGCATCGTTGCCAATGAAGGTGGTGCTGCCAACATGGTTGGCGTATATGCAGGCGGTGACTGTGTATCCGGTCCATCCACAGTAATCAAAGCAATCGCAGCAGGTAAAGCCGCTGCAGCAAATATTGACGAATATCTTGGCTGTCATCATCCGATCAGTTGTGATGTTGCAATTCCTGAGCCGATGCTGAATGACAAAGTTCCTTGTGGACGTGTCAACCTTCAGGAAGTAGAGGCATGGGCAAGAAGAACAAACTTTGAAGCAATTGAACTTCCAATGAGCTGCGAAGAAGCAGAGCAGGAAGCAAGCCGTTGCTTACGATGCGATCATTATGGTTGCGCCACACTGAGAGGAGGCAGAGAGTTCGAATGGTAAATTTAACAATTAACAATAAAAAAGTTCAGGTGCCGGAGGGTACGACAATTCTGGCAGCTGCTGCTCAGGTGGGCATCAAGATTCCGACATTGTGTTACTTAAAAGAGATAAATGAGATCGCATCCTGCCGTATCTGTGTGGTAGAAATAGAGGGCAAAGAGACATTGGTAGCTTCCTGTAATACCGTAGTAGAAGAAGGAATGGTTGTCTATACAAACAGTTATAAAGCGCAGCATGCCCGCCGTATGAACGTTCAGTTTATTCTGTCTGAGCATGATGCACATTGTACTTCCTGTGTGAAAAGTGGAAATTGCAGTCTGCAGACGGTGGCAAATGAACTGAATATCGGGGAAGTTCCGTTTGAAGAACATTATGAAGTAAATGAATGGCCGCAGGATTTCCCACTGATCCGTAATGCAAGCAAGTGTATCAAATGTATGCGTTGTGTTCAGATCTGTGAGAAAGTACAGGGACTTGGAATCTGGGATATGATCAATACTGGAAAACGTACCAGCGTTGGCGTATCTGGCAGAAAGAAGATTACAGAATCCGACTGTGCAGTCTGTGGACAGTGTATCACCCACTGTCCGGTTGGTGCGCTGTATGAGCGTGATGATATTGATCCGTTCATGAATGCAGTTCATGATCCGGAGAAAATCGTGGTTGTTCAGATCGCACCTGCTGTCCGTGCAGCATGGGGTGAGGGCTTAGATCTTCCACGGGAGATGGCAACAGAGAAGAGACTGGCAGCAGCGGTGCGAGCCCTTGGTGTTGACTATGTATTTGATACCAACTTTTCTGCCGATCTGACCATTATGGAAGAAGGAAATGAGTTTTTGGAGCGTATGACACATGCAGATCAGTATTCATGGCCAATGTTTACGTCCTGCTGTCCGGGTTGGGTCCGCTTTGTAAAATCTCAGTATCCTGACATGACAAAAAATCTGTCTACCGCAAAATCTCCGCAGCAGATGTTTGGCGCTGTAGCAAAATCTTATTATGCACAGATCCTGGATGTAGATCCGTCCAGAATTTTCAGTGTTTCCATTATGCCTTGTGTGGCAAAAAAACATGAGTGTGAAATTCCGGGAATGGATGATGCGGGAGCAGGTCCGGATGTAGATCTGTCTCTGACAACCAGAGAGTTAGACCGTGTATTGAAGGCAGAACTTGTTTCTCCGGCATTCTTAGAGGAGGAAGAGTTTGACCAGCCGTTAGGCATTGGCTCCGGTGCAGGTGTCATCTTTGGCGCAACCGGCGGTGTTATGGAGGCAGCTTTAAGAACCGCATACTATGTATTAAATGGCAAAAATCCAGATCCTGAGATGTTCAAAATGGTACGTGGTATGGACGGTATCCGTGAAGCAGAGCTTGAGATCGCAGGCATCAAGATCAAAGCAGCTATTGTCAACGGACTTGGCAATACCAGAAAACTGATGGAGAAAATCCGTTCCGGTGAAGCGGAATACCATTTCGTGGAAGTGATGGCTTGTCCGGGCGGTTGCGTTGGCGGCGGTGGTCAGCCAATCACCGATGGCGTGGAGCTTGCAGATGTACGTAGAAGAAATCTGTATCATCTGGATAAGAAGAATCCGCTTCGTTTCTCTCATGAGAATCCGTCTGTGATCAAAGCGTATGAAGATTTCTTTGAGAAACCGTTATCTCATAAATCTCATGAACTGTTACATACGGATCATGAAGCATGGAAAATGCCGAATCAGAGATAATCAATAGGTTGTGGAATCACTGATAGCAGGAGTTAGCTTTTTAGCTGGCTCCTGTTTTGTTGTACAGGGAAAACACAATGTTATGGGAAAGAAAAGTCAGGTTATGCAGGCAGGGAGTACTTTTGTGTTTTATGTTCTGAATTAATGCAGAAATATGTAAACTTGTTTTACGTTCTGAATCAATGTGGAAATACGTAAAATAGTGAAAAACAGGAAAAGCAAAAGTATATGTATCAGAACTTTGAATGTAAATTTCATGGACGAATATTTTTGCGTATATTTTTGACCGCAATTTTTATATGTGCTATTTTCACAGAAAACGGCTATGCAGCGACCAGATTTCCAACAGAGGAGATCAGTCAGAATTTTGCAGATTTTCACAGGGAGGATCTGAATCTGTATGCCAAAAGTGCAGTATTGACCGATGCGGATACCGGGCGGATCTTGTACGGAAAAGATGCCGGCACGCCGATGGCAAATGCCAGTACAACGAAGATCATGACCTGTCTGCTGGCGATCGAGAGTGGGAAAATACAGGATACGGTGACATTTTCGGAACACGCCTGCAGCATGCCAAAAGTGCGGCTTGGTTGTCCAACGGGGACACAGTTTGTACTGGAAGATTTATTGTATTCCCTGATGCTGGAATCCCACAATGACACGGCAGCTGCCATTGCAGAACATGTGGCAGGAAGTGTGGAAGCTTTTGCAGATTTGATGAACGAACGGGCAGCAGAATTTGGATGCCAGAACACGCATTTTGTAACCCCGAACGGACTGGACCGTTCCGATAAAAAAGGTGAACATCAGACGACGGCATATGATCTCAGTCTGATCATGGCAGCCTGTATCCAAAATGATAAATTTCTGGAAATTACGGAAACTGCTTCAAAAACAATCAGCAGTATCGATGGAACATTTCAGGCAGCATTAAACAATCATAATGCGTTACTTTCTATGCTGGATGGAGTGATCTCTGGCAAAACCGGTTTTACGGCAAAAGCCGGTTATTGTTATGTGGGGGCATATCGTCAAAATGACCGTACTTACACCTTTGCTCTGTTGGCATGTGGGTGGCCAAATCACAAGAATTACAAATGGGAAGATTCGAAAGCACTGATTTCATACGGAAATGACCATTATGAAAACCGGACGATTTTAAAAGAGGAAGAACATCAGACCATAGACCTGAACCGGACTATGGTAAAGACATTCGGAAAAAACCATTATTATTTTACAAATACGCTGTCTGTGACAAAAGAAGCCTGTGCGTTTCAAATACTTGTCTCAGAAAATGATGAAATTACGATGAATCCCCAGGGACAAAAGGAACTTTCATTTCCGGTCACAGAAGGGGATGTGGTCGCAACAGAAGAAATTTTGTGGAATGGATTGCCGGTGCAGACCCGCAGGATTCTTGCGGATGAAACGCTTTTTGCATCAGATTATCCCTGGTGCCTGTGGGAGATTTTGCTAAAGTGGAAGTTCTAATTGTTTCCGGCGAAGAATTGAGGTATACTAGTAACTAAGCGTGATGCGGCACAACGTTTGACACGCATTATAAAGAATACATGTTGTATTCTTGAAAAATGGAGAAGAGAAATGAATAATTCAAATGAATTGATTAACAGGATCAATGAAAAGTACAGCAGTATGAGTAAGGGACAGAAGTTACTGTCCACATACATTACCGATAACTATGACAAAGCTGTATTTCTGACAGCGGAAAAACTGGGGAAAGTTGTCGGTGTCAGTGAGTCTACCGTGGTGCGGTTTGCAACACATCTGGGATATCGCGGGTATCCGGAATTTCAGAAAGCACTGGAGGAACTGGTGCGGAACAAATTAAATTCCATTCAGCGTATGGAAGTCACATACGGAAGAATCAGCCAGTCAAAAATTCTTGAGACTGTATTACAATCAGATGCAGAGAAAATTAAAAGTACGTTAGATCAGATCGATCAGAATGCTTTTGAAGCGGCTCTGGATATCATTTTGAATGCAAAACATATTTATATTGTCGGAATTCGAAGCTGTGCATCTCTGGCAAGTTTTATGGCATTTTATTTCAATCTGATGTTTGACAATGTGCATCTGCTTCATACCAGCAGCTCCAGTGAGCTTTTTGAGCAGATGGTGCGCATCAGTGAGGAGGATGTGATCATCGGTATCAGTTTCCCGCGGTATTCCATGCGTACGTTAAAGGCGATGGAATTTGCCAACAACCGGAATGCAAAAGTGATCACCCTGACAGACAGCGTACATTCCCCGATGAATCTGTATTCCTCCTGCAATCTGATCGCAAAGAGTGATATGGCATCCATCGTGGATTCCCTGGTGGCTCCGTTGAGTGTGATCAATGCACTGGTCGTGGCTCTGTGCATGAGAAAGCAGAATGAAGTGGCAGAGACATTGGAAACACTGGAGGACATCTGGGACGAATATCAGGTCTATGAAAGTGATGAGATCAATTATATTGATGACCATATGAAGATGCGATACGGCAAAGTGGATCACGTAGACCGGGAGGATCCCGACAAAAAAGAATAACTGCTTTGCAGGATTTTAGATTCAGACATTCTGCAAAATAAGAAAAATGAGTGAAAATCGGAGAAATTGAATGAGTAATGTGGCAGTAATCGGCGGCGGTGCAGCCGGAATGATGGCAGCGTGTACCGCAGCCGGAAACGGGCATCAGGTAACGCTGTATGAACAGAATGAAAAACTTGGCAAAAAGATTTATATTACAGGAAAGGGACGGTGTAATCTGACCAATGCCTGTGATACGGAAGATCTGTTTGCAGCGATCAGGAAAAATGAAAAATTTTTATACAGTGCAATCTATACCTTTGATAATCATGCAACAATGGATTATTTTGAACGTCTGGGACTGAAAATGAAGACTGAGCGCGGAAACCGTGTATTTCCGCAGTCGGATCATGCGTCTGATGTGATCCGTGTGCTGACAGAGGAATTGCGCAGAAAAAAAGTGCGCGTCTGCCTGAATACAAAGGTGCAGGAGATTTTAAGTGATGGCACAAAGGTGACGGGACTTCGATGGGATTGTCATGATACCCATCAGAAAAATCAGGTATCAGAGTACGATGCTGTGGTGGTTGCCTGTGGCGGCATGTCTTATCCGACGACAGGTTCGGATGGAAGTGGTTTTACCCTGTGTCAAAAACTGGGACATACTGTTACGGAATTACGTCCTTCCCTGATCGGAATGACAACTGCAGAAGAGTATATCCCGCAGTTGCAGGGATTGTCCTTGAAAAATGTGACACTCACGGTAAAATCCGGGAAAAAGACGTTATATTCTGAATTCGGAGAAATGCTTTTTACCCATCAGGGCATCAGCGGACCGTTAGTCCTGACAGCAAGCAGCTGCATCCCTGACAAATATATGAAGCAGGAGCTGGCATTTGAGATTGATCTGAAACCGGCGCTGGAGGAAGAACCGTTAGACAAACGCTTACAGCGTGATTTTGCAGAAAATGTGAATCGGCAGTTTAAGAATGCCCTGCATGGACTGGTTCCTGCAAAACTGATGCCGGTGTTGATCGGACTGTCCGGCATTGATCCGGAGAAAAAAGTGCATTCTGTCACCAGAGAAGAACGGCATCACCTCCTGACGCTGCTGAAGCATTTTCCGGGCACTATCACAGGTCTTGGAAAAATGGAAGAGGCGATTGTTACAAGAGGCGGCATTAAAGTCAAGGAAGTAAATCCGTCCACGATGGAGTCAAAGCTGGTACAGGGATTGTACCTGTGCGGCGAGATGCTGGATGTGGATGCGGTGACCGGCGGGTTTAATCTGCAGATCGCGTGGTCTACAGGCTATCTGGCAGGTATCAGCATTGAGTAGCATTTTGAAAGAATACGCTTGATCATGATATTTCTAAAATGAGTTAAGGGATAAGGAAAAGTAGTTTAAAGAATCCTATACAATTTACAAAGATTTGTGAATAAAAGAAAGATAAATAGAAACAAGAGAGGTTTGGAACATATGAGTTTTAACATTGCGATCGATGGACCGGCAGGCGCCGGCAAAAGTACCATTGCGAAAAAACTGGCAAAAAAAATATCCTTTATTTATGTAGATACCGGTGCCATGTACCGTGCCATGGGATATTATTTTTTACAGCATGGCATCAAGGCAGAGGAAGAAGAAAAAATAAAGGAAGTCTGTGACGATATTTCTGTTGCACTTGCCTATGAAAATGGTGTGCAGAAAGTGTTGTTAAACGGCGAAGATATTTCCGATAAAATCCGTCAGGAGGAAGTCGGCAATATGGCATCCGCTACCAGCGGTTACGGTTTTGTCCGTGCAAAACTGCTGAGTCTGCAGCAGGATATGGCAGCACAGCACAATGTCATTATGGATGGTAGAGATATCGGAACCTGTGTCCTTCCGAATGCTCAGTTAAAAATTTTCCTGACAGCAAGCGTAGAGGTACGTGCAAAACGCCGGTATGATGAGCTGGTGGCAAAAGGAGAACAGTGTGATCTGGCAGAGATTGAAAAAGATATCAGTGAGCGTGATTACCGTGACATGCACCGTGAGATCGCACCATTAAAAGCAGCAGAAGATGCGGTAATGCTGGATTCTTCTGATCTCAATATTGATGAAGTTGTGGAAGCGATTTATGAACAGGCAAAAAAGGCAGGACTGGACGCATGAAAGTAGAACTTGCAAAGATGGCAGGATTTTGTTTTGGCGTAAACCGGGCAGTGGATACCGTGTATGAGGAAGCCAAACAGTTTTCGCCGGTTTATACGTATGGACCAATCATTCACAATGAGACGGTGATCGATGATCTGGAGAAAAAAGGTGTGCAGGTCATTCATTCCCTGGAGGAAGCCAAAGAACTTACCGAGGGTACGATCGTGATCCGTTCCCATGGTGTCACCCGCCGGGAACAGGAAGAACTGACCGCGGATGGACTGCGCGTGGTGGATGCCACCTGTCCGTTTGTAAAAAAGATTCATAAGCTGGTACAGGAGTATTCGGAAAAAGGATATTATGTGGTGATCATCGGAAGCGGGGATCATCCGGAGGTGCAGGGAATCGTCGGATGGTCGGATGAAACACGTACTTCGGTGATCTCTACGGTCGATGAAGCACAGAATCTGGATCTGAAACCGTGGAAAAAGGTCTGTATTGTCGCACAAACAACATTTAATTACAATAAATTTCAAGAACTTATTGAAATTATTCAAAAAAAAGGGTATGATAGTGAGAGTACGGTGGACAAGGATAAAAAATTTGTTGTTCACAATACGATATGCAATGCCACCAAGGAACGTCAGGAAGCGGCAAGAGAACTTTCTGGCAGAGTGGATGCAATGTTAGTAATCGGAGGGATAAGCAGCTCCAATACAAGAAAGTTGTATGAAATCTGCTCTGAAAAATGTAGAAATACTTACTTTATACAAACGAAAGAAGATCTAGAGAATTCTGACTTTTCGCGTTTCGACTACGTAGGTATTACAGCAGGGGCTTCAACCCCAAATAATATTATTGAGGAGGTTCAAAAATATGTCAGAAATGAGTTTTGAACAAATGTTGGAAGAATCTTTAAAAACAATCAGAAATGGAGAGGTAGTCGAAGGCACTGTTATAGATGTGAAACCGGATGAAATTATCCTGAATATTGGCTATAAATCAGACGGAATTATTACCAGAAACGAATACACAAACGACAATAATGTAGACCTTACTACTGTTGTTTCCGTTGGCGATACCATGGAAGCAAAAGTTCTGAAAGTAAACGACGGTGAGGGACAGGTTCTCCTTACATACAAACGTCTTGCAGCTGAGAAAGGCAGCGAGCGTCTGAAAGAGGCTTTCGAGAACGGCGAAGTATTAACAGGTACAGTAAGCCAGGTATTAGACGGTGGTTTAAGTGTTGTTCTGGATGAGACAAGAATCTTCATTCCGGCAAGCCTTGTATCTGATACTTATGAGAGAGATCTTGGCAAATACAAAGATCAGGAGATTCAGTTCGTATTAACTGAGTTCAACCCGAGAAGAAGACGTATCATCGGTGACAGAAAACAGCTTCTGGTTGCTGAGAAAGAGCGTAAACAGAAAGAGTTATTAGAGAAGATCAACATTGGCGATGTTATCGAAGGAACTGTTAAAAACATCACAGACTTCGGTGCATTCATCGACCTTGGCGGAGCAGACGGACTTCTTCATATCTCTGAGATGTCCTGGGGCCGTGTAGACAACCCGAAAAAAATCTACAAAGTTGGCGATACTGTAAAAGTATTTATCAAAGATATCAAAGATACAAAGATCGCACTCAGCGTAAAATTCCCGGAGGAGAATCCTTGGAACAATGCTGCTGAGAAATATGCAGTTGGAAACGTTGTAACAGGTAAAGTTGCACGTATGACAGACTTCGGCGCATTCGTAGAGCTTGCACCGGGTGTTGACGCTTTACTTCATGTTTCCCAGATCTCCAGAGATCACGTTGAGAAACCAGCTGATGTATTAAGCATCGGACAGGAAATCGAAGCTAAGATCGTTGATTTCGACGAGGCAGACAGAAAGATCAGCCTGAGCATGAAAGCACTCGCTCAGAACACAGAGGCTGAGGCAGCTGAAGAGGAGTAAGAACTTCTTATTGAACATTAAATAACAGATTGAACAAACAGAAAGGGACCGTTGCGCTAAGTGATTAGTGCGCGGTTCCTTTTTTGTAAACTTTTAATAGAAAGAAAATCCCCGGTCCATGCACTGACATCCAATTGTTAGATTTTTTTGAACTAATTTTTGGAGACAATACAAATATCGGACAGGGGATTTTTTGACTTAAGCATTATTTACTTTTTGAAATACTATCTTTACCGGAAAGTATAGTTTGACAATAAAGATGTACGAAATCTTCTAAAGTTGAAAATTGTTCTGGCGGAAGTCGGTACCCTTTCGGAAAGGCATCATCTGTGCCCGGCAGTTCCAGATAGGTCGATTTGTCTGCCAGATCCTGCTTCAAGTAATGATCAGAAGATGCATATGGCAAAGTTAGATAATAACAGCTCTTTTCCAGATAACAGTTTTCCTTCGTGGCTTTTTGGCGATGATCCGGATCGATATAGGTGCCAAGACTTTTATGGATGATCGTATGTTCCTCTGGCAGATAATAATAGTTTTTATAATCCGGAAAATAATGCCGGAGTGCGCCGTGAAAGACCGGAAAGGACAGCAGTACTTTGTTCGGATGCATGACAAGGGTGGCATGTTCCTGTATACAATGAACTGTCTGCGGCAATAAAATATCTGGCATCAATGTGATATTGAAAAACAGATCGCCGGAAACAGATTGGATTTCCATATCAGAAAGTTGAAAATGCCCCTGTAAAAAATATGTATAGGATAATATTTCCAGAAGGTCATACATGCCAAAGACATCTTCTTTATTATGTAATAGCAGAAGTTGTAATGCTTCATCCTCAGGATCTTTGGCGTAAGATTTGTACAGTTTAATTAATTCTTTTCCGGTATACTGGTCTTCCCGGTTGATGCCAAGAAACAGTTCGATGGATTTTTGCTTATAACTGGTCAGTGGCAGTAGCTTCTTTAAATGCCGAATCTCCTGATAGAGATCTGTGTGGGAAAGTGCCTCCAACGGACTGGGAATCTGGAAGTGTTCGAACCGATGCCGGAGAAATGGGACATCAAAGGTGGTGCCGTTAAAAGTAATCAATTTGTCAAAGCCGCTGCATAAATCTGCAAATGTCTGAAGGATCAGAATTTCTTCCTCTTTATTTTCAGCGAAAAGGAGCCTTACCGCGATCTGATCGCCGGTTAGATAGGAACAACCGATGCAATAAATGTGATTTTTTTCGGCGGAGAGACCAGTGGTTTCGATGTCGACGAAAAGTGTATCTTCGGTCAGAGAAGAAACAGCGTAACAGTTTTTCTGAGTTAGTGCTTTGAAATGTAAAGTATCTTTCATAAATAATCCTTTGTTGACTGACGATTCTTGTATTTATTATAATTCACGTGGTATTTTTTTCAATACAAAACTTTTTTTTTGGTGAAATTAATACATTTTTAATCTTCTGTGCTATAATATTTAAGATATTTTGCAGGATATATTATATGATTTCCTGTAAGAAACTATATAGAGAAAGTGGGGCACAGGTTATGGGCTTATGTACTTTTAAGGGCGGTGTCCATCCATACGATGGAAAGGACTTGTCGAAAGATAAACCGATTCAGGAATATTTACCAAAGGGTGATCTGGTTTATCCGTTATCACAGCACATTGGTGCACCGGCAAAGCCAGTGGTTGCAGTAGGTGATGCTGTATTGAAGGGACAGATGATCGCTGAGGCAGGCGGTTTCGTATCTGCACCGATTTATGCAACAGTTTCCGGCACGGTTAAGGCAATTGAGCCACGTCGTGTTGCAGTAGGAGACATGGTGAACTCTATCGTGGTCGAGAATGACGGGGAGTTTAAATCTCTGGAGTTTACACCGGTAGACGATGTAGCGTCTCTGAGCAAAGAAGAGATCATCAAAAAGATCCAGAATGCCGGTATCGTAGGTATGGGTGGTGCGGGATTCCCGACACATGTAAAACTCTCACCGAAGGAGCCGGAAAAAATCGACTACATTATTGCAAACTGTGCAGAGTGTGAGCCGTATCTGACTTCCGATTACAGAAGAATGATCGAGGAGCCGGAGAAATTAATTGAGGGAATGAGAATCATTCTTTCTCTGTTTGATAATGCAAAAGGTATCTTCGGTATCGAGGATAACAAACCGGATTGTATTGCAAAACTGACAGAGCTGACAAAAAATGAGCCGAGAATGGAAGTCAAAGCATTAAAGACAAAATATCCGCAGGGTTCTGAGCGTCAGTTGATTTTCGCAACAACAGGCAGAGCTATCAACTCTACCATGCTTCCTGCAGATGCAGGCTGTATCGTAGATAACGTTGATACAATCGTTGCAATTTATCATGCAGTAAAACTTGGCAGACCG
Organism: Eubacterium ramulus; assembly: GCF_003122485.1. GTDB lineage: Bacteria > Bacillota > Clostridia > Lachnospirales > Lachnospiraceae > Eubacterium_I > Eubacterium_I ramulus_A. Next base: position 5,782 of record NZ_JRFU01000089.1, on the reverse strand, counting down.
CTGATGCATCGTATCGTTACGATTACAGGTGATGCAATCGCTGATCCGAGAAACTTCTATGTCTGTATCGGAACAAACTATGCAGAGTTAGTAGAAGCAGCAGGCGGATTCAAGACTCAGCCGAAGAAGATCATCTCCGGTGGTCCTATGATGGGATTTGCAATGTTCGGACTTGACGTTCCGACAACCAAGACAACATCTGCTCTGTTATGTCTGACAGAGGATGCCGTTGAGGATGCAAGCCAGAATGCAACAGCATGTATTAACTGTGGTCGTTGTGTAGAAGCATGTCCATCCAGAATTGTTCCTTCCAGACTTGCTGATTTTGCAGAAAATCATCTGGAAGAGCCATTTGAACAGTGGCACGGCATGGAGTGTGTAGAATGTGGAAGCTGTAGCTTCACATGTCCTGCAAAGAGAAATCTTGCACAGTCGATTAAATCCATGAGAAAAACAATTCTTGCAAACAGACGGAAAAAATAAAAAACGTTAGAAAGAGGTGGATTATTGTGAGTGAGTTATACAATGTTACATCATCACCACATATAAGAGCCAAAGACAGTACACAGAGAATCATGCTGTATGTAATCATTGCATTACTTCCGGCTACTGTATTTGGTATTATCAATTTCGGACCGCGTGCACTGGCAGTTGTTGTTGTTTCTATCGCAAGCTGTCTGGTATCCGAATACTTATATAACAAAATTGCACACAAGAAACAGACCGTATGTGATTTAAGCTGTGTTGTTACCGGTTTACTTCTTGGTCTGAACCTGTCACATACCGTTCCGTTTTTCATCCCGATCATCGGTGGCGCTTTCGCGATCGTTGTTGTAAAAATGATTTTTGGCGGACTTGGACAGAACTTTATGAACCCGGCACTTGGTGCACGATGCTTCCTGCTTCTTGCATTTACAGGCCCGATGACAAGCTTCACATTTGACGGTGTGTCAAGCGCTACTCCGCTGGCAGTGATCAAAGGTGGCGAGCTTTACAGTGATACAATGGCTATGTTTACCGGACGTATCGCAGGTACAATCGGTGAGACTTCCGTGATCGCTCTTCTGATCGGTGCAATCTTCCTGATCCTGATGGGTGTTATCGATCTGAGAATCCCGGGTACATATATTTTAACATTTGTAGTATTTATCGTACTGTTCGGCGGACACCTTACAAGTGGTGATCTTGGACAGTTCGTTGTTCAGGAAGTATGCGGTGGTGGTCTGATCCTCGGTGCATTCTTCATGGCAACAGATTATGTTACTTCTCCGATCACTCCGAAGGGAAAAATTATTTACGGTATCATCTGCGGATGTCTCCTTGGTATCTTCCGTATGTTTGGTGCATCAGCTGAGGGATGTTCTTACTCCATCATCTTTGCAAACATGCTGGTACCGCTGATCGAGAGATTTACAATCCCGAAACCATTTGGTAAAGGAGGGGAAAAATAATGAACGGAAAAATCATTAAAGACGCCCTGATCCTTTTCCTGATCACAGTTATCGCAGGTCTTGGTCTGGGTGCTGTATATGGCATTACAAAGGTCCCGATTGAAAAAGCAAATTATAACATTCAGCAGAATGCTTATCGTACTGTATTCCCGGATGCAGCTTCTTTCGAGGATATGGACGGATTTGATTCCGCAAAAGCAACAGAAGCAGCTGCCGCAGCAGGATACGCAGATGACACGATTGAAAACTGTGTTGTTGCTGTAGACGCAAGCGGTGCTGAACTTGGTTATGTTATTTCTGTAACAGATCCGAACAGTTATGGTGGAGACGTTACCTTATCTATCGGTGTTACCGATGATGGTACATTAAACGGATATTCCATCACAACCATCAATGATACTGCCGGACTTGGTATGAAAGCAAAAGAAGATTCTTTCTCTTCTCAGTTTGCAGGAAAACAGGTAGAATCATTTGAAGTTACAAAGACAGGTGCAACATCTGATAACCAGATCGATGCAATCAGTGGTGCTACAATCACATCAAGCGCTGTTACAAGTGCTGTAAATGCTGGACTGGCTTATTACAGAACACTTGCACAATAACAGGAGGGGAACTTTTAAATGAATAAGTGTATAGAACGTATTGTAAACGGTATCGTGAAAGAGAACCCTACCTTCGTTATGTTGATCGGTATGTGCCCGACCCTGGCTGTTACAACATCAGCTATTAACGGTATAGGTATGGGACTTTCCACGACACTCGTACTTGTATTTTCAAACCTTTTAATTTCACTGCTTCGTAAGATTATTCCGGACAGTGCACGTGTACCGGCATTCATCGTTGTCGTTGCATCTCTGGTAACTATTGTTCAGTTCTTACTGCAGGGTTATGTACCATCTCTGTATGCATCACTGGGTATCTATATCCCTCTGATCGTAGTAAACTGTATCATCCTTGGCCGTGCCGAGAGCTATGCTTCAAAGAATCCGGTTCTTCCGTCTATCTTTGATGGTATCGGTATGGGACTTGGATTTACTGTTGGTCTGACATGTATCGGTGCAGTTCGTGAGATTCTGGGATCCGGACAGATTTTTGGTTTCCAGCTTCTTCCGTTAGCTGATGCAGCTGCAGGAAAAGCAGGTTATACACCACTTACAATTTTCGTGCTTGCTCCTGGTGCATTCTTCGTATTAGCTATGCTGATCGCAATCCAGAATGCATTCCGTGAAGCAAAACGTAAAAAGGGTATTGCAGTGAAAGAGAGAAGCGGATGCTTCGACGGAGACTGCGCAGCTTGTACAAGCGGAAGCTGTGAAGGCAAAGTGTTCACTGCAGGAACAGATGAGAAAGAATAAGGAGGAAAGGTTCAGATGAAAGAAGTATTACTTATCGCAATCGGCTCTGCCATTGTAAATAACGTTGTCCTGAGCCAGTTCCTTGGCTTATGTCCGTTTTTCGGTGTATCCAAAAAGGTAAATACTGCAGCCGGAATGGGTGCCGCAGTTATCTTCGTTATTACAATTGCATCCTTTATCACAAGCGTGCTGGATAAAATTATCCTGCAGCAGTTTGATATCACATATTTAAGAACAATTGTATTTATTTTAGTTATCGCTGCATTGGTTCAGTTCGTAGAGATGTTTATGAAAAAATCAATGCCGCCACTGTACAACGCACTTGGTATTTTCTTACCACTGATCACAACAAACTGTGCCGTTCTCGGTGTTGCCCTGAACAACGTACAGTATGGTTATGGTATTGGTGTAAGTACAATCAACGGTTTCGCAACAGCAGTTGGATTTACCATTTCAATTGTCATCATGGCAGGTATTCGTGAGAAAATCGAGTACAATGATATCCCGACACCTTTCAAAGGTTCCGCAATCGTGCTGGTAACAGCAGGTCTGATGTCAATTGCATTTATGGGATTTTCCGGTGTCATTTAGGAGGGTATACAGATGAGTGTTTCAGCAATTATTCTTGCCGCTGTTGTAGTCGGCGGAACAGGTATTGTCATTGGTATTATCCTTGGGATTGCCGGTGAGAAATTCAAAGTAGAAGTAGACCCGAAAGAGGAAGAAGTATTAGCAGCTCTTCCGGGAAATAACTGTGGTGGCTGTGGTTTTGCCGGATGTTCCGGTCTGGCTGCAGCAATTGCAAAAGGTGAAGCAGAGGTTGGTTCCTGTCCGGTTGGCGGTGCTCCGGTAGCAGCTAAGATCGGTGCGATCATGGGTCAGGAAGTTGGCGAATCTGTTCGTGAAGTTGCATTTGTAAAATGTGCAGGAACATGTGAAAATGCAAATACAGATTATGAATACTATGGAGTAGAGGATTGCTCCATGATGGCTTTCGTACCAAACGGTGGTCCGAAAAAATGTAATTTTGGATGTCTTGGATTTGGTGAGTGTGTGAAAGCTTGTCCGTTTGATGCAATCCACATCAAAAACGGCGTTGCTGTAGTTGACAAAGAGCAGTGTAAAGCCTGTGGAAAATGTATCAAAGCTTGTCCGAAGAACTTAATCGAGCTTGTACCGTATGATGCAAAACATGCCGTACAGTGTAGTTCTCAGGATAAAGGTAAACAGGTTATGACTGCTTGTAAAGTTGGTTGTATCGGATGTAAAATGTGTGAGAGAGTCTGCGAGTCAGGCGCTGTTACTGTTGAGAACAATATCGCACATATTGATCAGACAAAATGTACCGGATGCGGCGCATGTGCTGAGAAGTGTCCGAAGAAGATCATCACAGGCAGAAAAGTTACTGCTTAATTGGATCAAACTTCATAATAGTAAAAATGCAAATGCTGCCCTGAGTTTTCAGGGCAGTATTTTTGTACGTTGATGATCTGATACAGATATTCTAAGGGATTTGTTAAATAGCAGATAAGCAACACATAAGGACTGGAAGATATGAGTATTGACAGAAAGAACTTTACCGATGTATCATAGAACACAAGAGTGTCAAAGCTGAAAAAGCACCTGAAAGTGGAACAACAATTGTTTTGCGAGGATATGACAAAAGGAGTGTACAAATGAACGTAAACGATTATTTCAAATATAAAAAGAGAGTAGTTGTCAAAATTGGATCGTCTTCTCTGCAGCATCCACAGACTGGAAGTATGAATCTGATGAAGATAGAAAAACTGGTGCGGGAACTCTGTGATCTGAGAAATCAGGGCATGGATGTCTGCCTGGTAAGTTCCGGAGCAATCGCGGTAGGACGTCAGGCAATCGGTTTGCAGAGCCGCCCGCAGGATATTTCTACCAAACAGGCATGTGCGGCAGTTGGACAGGCACGACTGATGATGACATATCAGAGAATGTTTGCAGAATATAATCAGACCGCAGGACAGATCCTGATGACAAAGGATACCATTCTGGAGGATGAGTCCCGTCAGAATGCGCACAATACCTTTGAGGAAATGTTCCGTTTAGGCATTATTCCGGTTGTCAATGAAAACGATACCGTATCTACTTACGAGATGCATTTTGGTGATAATGATACACTTTCTGCCATTGTATCATCTCTGGTTGGCGCAGATCTGCTGATCCTGTTGTCCGATATCGATGGATTGTATACCGATGATCCACGAAAAAATCCGGAAGCAACTTTAGTTGAATGCGTAGAAAAGATGAATGAGCATTATGATTCTATGGCAAAACAGTCTACCGGAAGCGATGTGGGAACCGGTGGAATGGCAACAAAGCTGACAGCAGCACGAATTGCGACGGCATCCGGCACTGATATGATTATTGCCAACGGTAAAGATGTGGGAATTATTCATCAGATTATCAGCGGAGATTTCAGAGGTACTTTATTCAGAGCGCAGAATGACGAAACCTTTGATATTCATACCTATTTATAGGAAAATTAGGAGATAAGGTGCTGTGTGAAGTCAGATTTCATGGAGCTGGAATAGTTGTTGCGAATTGGCATCTTATCAGTTTATTAACCAGAAAACTTATATTTATTACGATAGAAAAGGAGGAACATAACTATGTCTATGACAGATGAAAAAGTAAAAAGAATTAATGAATTATATCATAAAGCAAAAGCAGAAGGTTTGACAGAAGCTGAGAAAAAGGAGCAGGCCGTATTACGCGAGGAATATGTAGCTTCTTTCCGTAGAAATCTGCGCAGTCAGTTAGATCAGATCAATATCCAGAATGAAGATGGTTCAATTGAAAATCTGGGTGAGAAATACGGTAAGAAAGTCATTAAATAAGGATTTGGATGCGATAGTACAAATTAAGAAGAATATTTAGAGTTTTATCTCAGTCTGAGTTGAGACTCCCACTTCTGCAAGTGGTGAGTAGTAACAAGTATTTCTC
>NZ_JRFU01000088.1 GCF_003122485.1 Eubacterium ramulus | reverse complement strand
ACAGCAGGGCAGTTTTTGCAGGAATTGTGGTCGGTCAGTGCAATCAGATCCAGTCCGATGATTTTTGCCATACCAGCGATATTTGCCGGTGTCATATCATTATCCCCACAGGGGGACAGACAGGAATGGAGATGCAGATCATAAGCCAGCGTTTTCATGCAGTTTTTTATAAACCTCCAGAGCAGTTGTAAAAATGGAGTCAGGCGTCCGAAGAACATTGATATTTTCGCTGACAGCTTTTAATTTCATGTTATCACCAACAGATACATTGTTGCATAAAATGACACAGGAAGCCTCCGCCAGAGCGGCAACCGCCAGTGTGTTCATATTGCTCATAACGGTGCACCAGGCAGAACCGGCTGGGGCATTTCCCATGGCGATACTCAGCAGATCGCAGCAGTATGGCTCTGTCAGTACGGCATCCGGATTTCCGAGATGTACAATTTCAAAGGGACATTGTTCTGTCAATTCTTTTACGGTCATGATTCTTCCTCCTCCTTTTTGCGGGAATGTTGTTCCCATTGTTCACGCATCAGATAGATGCAGTCTTCTGGTTTTGCGCAGTCTACGCCTTTTACAATATCCTCTGCCAGCGCTTTGCAGGTTGGAGAACCACAGGAGCCACAGTCCAGTCCCGGAAGTCCACTTAAAATCTGCTGGCTTTCCATAATCTTTTCCATACTTTCAAAAATATTGGCCCCCAGTGTATACACAGGTTCATAGCTGACTTTTTGTGTCCAGAGAAAATCTTCTGGACGAAATTCTGGCAGATCCGCACAGTGCATGCGCAACACTGGTTCATATTTGAATGCCTGTTTCACTTTTGCTTTGGCAATGTAAGGGTTTTCTACGGTCAATACACCGCCCACACAGCCGGCGCTGCATGCATTTAATTCTACAAACTGCAGTCCCGGGAGAAATTTTTCGTCTTCCAGATCTTCTAACACCCGAATGACATTTTCAATGCCATCGGCAGCCAGATAATGATCGGATATGATGCCGTAAGCTTCTCCGCCGCTGATCGCCCAACCCTTACCGATCCGACCGGACAGCGTGTGGGAAATCGGGTGCTGTTCGGCTTCTTTCATGTGGGAGAGCAGTACCGGATAAATATCCTTGATGGCAAGTACTGCGTCAATATTGCTTTTTCCCATTCCAAGAGGTTCGTGGATGAAGGTGATCTTGGAAGGACAGGGAGACAAAAAAACGATACCGATCTTATCTTCCGGTAAGCCAGTCTTTTCTACTGCACGTCGGCGCGCCAGAATCGCAGCTGCTTCCATGGGTGGAAGCAGTGGCAGCAGATGCGGGATCAATCCCGGAAAACGGACACGGATCAGTCGTTCAATGGTTGGACATGCGGTACTGATCAGCGGATGAAGTTCCGGATGCTCATTAATATAAGTTCGTGATAATTCCGAAACAATCTCTGCACCGGCACTGACTTCAAAAACATCATCAAAGCCCATCAGAGTCAGTGCAGTCAGAAGGATGTCGTTGTCGCGTACATTGTTAAACTGACTGTAAAGAGAGGGAGCCGGAAGTGCCACGGTATATTCAAAACGATCCAGATCGCTGAGAAAATCACGTCTGGTATGTTTTGCATGATGAGGACAATGCCGGATACATTCTCCGCAGTCAATACAAAATTCACTGATAATATGTGCTTTTCCATTTCGTACCCGGATCGCCTGCGTTGGACAGCGTTTCAGGCATGTGATACAACCGGTACATTTCTCATCTTCCAGATATACTGAATGAAAAAATTTATTCATGATATAATAACAATCCTTTTTCCTACAAACTTAATCAAATTAAGACGGTGAATTTTTACTTGATACTTCCGGTGCCTGAAAATAGACGGTCATGGTGACGGTGGTACCAACATTGATGACGGTATCAATCTGCATTTCATCCGAAGAACGCTTCATGTTCGGCAGTCCCATACCGGCACCAAAACCAAGATTTAACACGTCTTCATTTGCGGTAGAATAGCCTTCCTGCATGGCAAGCTCTACGTCCGGGATTCCCGGTCCTTCATCTTTTAATACCATAACGATCCGGTCTGGAAAAATATCCACATCAATGACACCACCGTTGGCATGGATGACCATATTGATCTCTCCTTCATACATGCAAATAGCGCAGCGCCGGATTACATCTGGATTCAAATTCATCATTTTTAATGTCTGTTTCAGGGAACTGCTGGCTTCCCCTGCCATGGTAAAATCTTCTCCGTCTACGGTATATTGATAATGGATACTAGGCATCATGGCGGCTTCCTCCCCGTAATCCAGCGTGATAGAGAATGCCGCAGGCATCGAACATGGTGTAGTCTGTGGAGAGAACCGTAATACCAAGCTCATCCGCTTTTTTCAACATTTCCTCCTGCGGTCGTTTGCCGCGCACAAAGACCAGACAGACGATATCCAGCATTTCAGCAGTACGGATCACCTGCAGATTGTTCAGTCCGGTAAGCAGCAGTGCATTTTTTTTGATAAAAGCCAGAACATCACTCATCATATCCGAACCGCATACCGTTTCGATCTTATGATCGGTCTGTACCGTCTGAGATAATGGGGTGGCATCCAGCAGAAAAATGATTTCTGAGATTGTCATAGTAGCCTCCAAAATTTAAAATTTGTATTTTTTTAAATGCACAATTTTTTGGGTTTAGTATAGCATGCAATTTGTGATATTTCAACAAAAAAGGCTTGTTATTTTTATAACATACTTGCAAGTGTATTGCAGATTAAACAATTTCTTTGAAAAAAGTATCAAAATTATACAAAACTAACCGCAATTTTTTGTTGATTATTGTGAAATTGGATGATAGTATAAATGGCAGATGTATTGCAAAAAATACATTGGATATTAGGAGGGATAATTTTGAAAAAAACAAAATCCGTTCCGTTCAACGGAACACAGGAACAGGAAGCGATGCTGCGTGCAGTCATCGACGAACTGCGCAATGATCAGGGCTGTCTGATGCCGATCATGCAGAAAGCACAGGACATTTACGGCTATCTTCCATATGAGGTTCAGAAAATGATCTCAGATGAACTGGATGTGCCGATGGAAAAAATCTATGGAGTAGCAACATTTTACTCTCAGTTCAATTTATATCCGAAGGGACAGTACAAAATTTCGGTATGCCTTGGAACTGCCTGTTATGTAAAAGGCTCAGGTGATATTTACAACAAGCTCATGGAGATTCTTGGAATCGCCGGCGGTGAGTGTACCGCAGACGGTAAGTTTTCTCTGGATGCCTGTCGTTGTATCGGTGCCTGTGGTCTTGCACCGGTTATGATGATCAATGATGATGTATATGGTCGTCTGACTCCGGATGAATTAGATGGCATTCTGGCGAAATATATGTAATGTTACCAGAAATATCATTAAACATTCTGGATATCTCAGAAAATTCCGTATCAGCGAAAGCGACAGAAATTAAAATTGTGATCTGTGTGAACACGCAGCAAAATCAGCTGATGGTTCAGATCACAGACAACGGAAAAGGAATGGATGCAGAGACATTGAATCGGGTGACGGATCCTTTTTATACCACAAGGACGACCCGAAAAGTAGGACTTGGTATTCCGTTTTTCAAGCAGGAAGCGGAGTGTACCGGCGGATCATTTTCCATTTCTTCTGTACCGGGAAAAGGTACACAGATCACGGCGGTCTTTTGTACCGACAGTATCGACTGTATGCCGCCTGGAAATCTCAATGAGACGGTTTATTCACTGATCGTGATGCATCCGGACATTGATTTTTACTATCAATATCAGGTAAACGGTGCAGAGTTTCATTTGGATACAAAAGAAATGCGGGAAATGCTTGGCAATGTGCCGTTTTCAACGCCGGAGGTATCATCTTTTCTCAGAGATTATCTGGAAGAAAATGAAGCGGATATTAATCGAATGCAGAATTACCCGGGGTAATTCGAAGGAGGGATCATATGAAATCATTAGAAGAATTGAAAGCAATTCGTGAAAGAATGCAGGGACAGATCGGAATGCGTTCAGAACATGCAAAAGACACCCGCGTGGTTGTCGGCATGGCAACCTGCGGCATTGCCAGCGGTGCGCGTCCGGTTTTAAATACACTTGTAAAAGAAGTAGAAGACAGAAATCTGGAGCATGTGATTGTCACCCAGACCGGCTGTATCGGTTTATGTCAGTATGAGCCGATCGTAGAAATCTATGAGCCGGGCAAAGAAAAAGTAACTTATGTGAAAGTAAATGAAGAAAAAGCAAAAGAAATTGTGGAGCAGCATCTGGTCAGAGGTCAGGTGGTTGACAAATATTTACTTCACATGGATGAGAATATGTAATGGGGGGTGTAACTGAATGTATCGTTCACATGTATTAGTCTGTGGAGGAACCGGATGTACTTCTTCCGGAAGCGAGCAGATTATTCAGACTTTAAAAGATGAATTAAAGAAAAATAAATTACAAAATGAAGTAGCAGTTGTCAAAACCGGATGCCACGGTCTGTGTGCAGAAGGTCCGGTTATGATCGTTTATCCGGAAGCTGTATTTTATTCCAGAGTACGTCCGGAAGATGTGGAGGAGATCGTTTCTGAGCATCTGTTAAAAGGTCGTATCGTGGAGCGTCTTGTGTACCATGAGGCACAGACTCCGGAAGGAATCAAATCCTTAAATGAGACAACTTTTTATAAAAAACAGCACAGAATCGCACTGAGAAACTGTGGTGTCATCAATCCGGAAAGCATTGATGAGTATATCGGAACCGGCGGCTATGAGGCACTTGGAAAAGTACTGACAGAGATGACACCGGATGAGGTTATCCAGACCATTTTAGACAGTGGTTTAAGAGGTCGTGGTGGTGCCGGATTCCCGACCGGACTGAAGTGGAGATTTGCGTCAGGAAACCGTGGAAACGTACAGAAATACGTCTGTTGTAACGCCGATGAGGGCGATCCGGGTGCATTTATGGACCGTTCCGTTCTGGAAGGTGATCCACACGTTGTACTTGAGGCAATGGCAATTGCAGGTTACGCCATCGGTGCAGATCAAGGTTATATTTACGTACGTGCAGAGTACCCGATCGCAGTAGAACGTCTGCAGATCGCAATCAACCAGGCAAGAGAATATGGACTGCTTGGCAAAAATATTTTTGATACCGGATTTAACTTCGATATCGAGCTTCGTCTTGGTGCCGGCGCATTCGTCTGTGGTGAGGAGACCGCGTTGATGACATCCATCGAGGGAAACCGTGGTGAGCCGCGTCCGAGACCGCCATTTCCGGCCGTCAAAGGTCTGTTTCAGAAACCGACCATTTTAAATAACGTTGAGACCTGGGCAAATATCCCACAGATCATCCTGAACGGACCGGAATGGTTTGCTTCCATGGGTACGGAGAAATCCAAAGGAACCAAAGTATTTGCACTTGGAGGAAAAATTAACAATACCGGACTGGTTGAAATCCCGATGGGAACCACACTTCGTACTGTTATCGAAGACATCGGCGGCGGTATTCCAAATGGCAAGAAATTTAAAGCCGCTCAGACCGGTGGACCATCCGGCGGATGTATCCCGGCAGAGCATTTTGATATCCCGATCGATTACGACAACCTGATCAGCATCGGTTCCATGATGGGATCCGGCGGACTGATCGTTATGGACGAAGATACCTGTATGGTTGATATTGCAAAATTCTTCCTGCAGTTTACGGTAGATGAGTCCTGTGGTAAATGTACCCCATGTCGTGTCGGAACAAAACGTCTGTTAGAGTTATTGGAGAAGATTACAGACGGACGCGGAACTTTAGAGGATATCGACAAGATGGAAGAACTGTGCTATTACATCAAAGATAACGCACTCTGTGGCTTGGGACAGACAGCTCCGAACCCGGTTCTTTCCACACTTCGTTACTTCCGTGACGAATATATTGAGCATGTAGTAAACAAGAGATGTCCGGCTGGCGTATGTAAGAAACTTATTACATATAAGATTGATCCTGTGAAATGTAAAGGTTGTACATTATGTGCACGTAACTGTCCGGTTAATGCCATCGAAGGTCAGGTAAAAGTTGCACACAGCATTGACACAAGCAAATGTGTGAAATGTGGAACCTGTATCGATAAGTGTCGTTTTGGCGCTATTTATAAAGAGTAACGGAGGAATCAATCATGGAAAATATTACAATTAAAATAAACGGAAGAGAGGTATCCGCACCGCAGGGTTCCACGATTCTGGAGGCAGCACGCCTTGCACAGATTGAAATCCCAACGTTATGTTACCTCAAAGAGATTAATGAGATCGGCGCCTGTCGTATGTGTGTTGTTGAGGTGAAAGGTGCCCGCACTCTGGTGACCGCCTGTGTATATCCGATCAACGAAGGAATGGAAGTATGGACCAACACACCGAAGGTTATCGAGTCCAGAAGAAAAACTTTACAGCTTTTATTATCCAACCACGACCGCAAATGTTTGTCCTGTGTCCGCAGTGGAAACTGTGAACTTCAGACCTTATGCCGTGAATATAAAATAGATGATGAGGCTTACTATGATGGTGAACGCAATGGGTATGAGTTAGATACCAGTGCAGCTCATATGGTAAGAGATAACAACAAATGTATCCTTTGCAGACGATGCAGTGCTATCTGTGAAAAAGTACAGGGCGTAGGTGTGATCGGTGCAAATGAGCGTGGATTCAAGACATACATCGGAACTGCATTTGATATGGATCTGGCAGAAACAAGCTGCGTATCCTGTGGACAGTGTATCGCTGTATGTCCGACCGGAGCACTGTATGAGAAAGATAATACCGAAGAAGTATTTGCAGCAATCGCAGATCCGGAGAAGTATGTGGTTGTTCAGTGTGCACCTGCTGTTCGTGCAGGACTTGGCGAGGCCTTTGGCATGCCGATCGGCACAGATGTAGAGGGCAAGCTGGCAGCAGCATTGCGCAGACTTGGTTTTGATAAAGTATTTGACACCACATTCTCTGCAGACCTTACAATTATGGAAGAGGCCAACGAGTTCCTGGATCGTGTACAGAATGGCGGAGTGTTACCTCTGATCACATCCTGTTCCCCAGGATGGATCAAATACTGCGAGCACTATTTTCCGGAAATGACAGAGAATCTGTCTTCCTGTAAATCTCCGCAGCAGATGTTTGGTGCGATTGCAAAATCCTATTACGCAGAGAAAATGGGAATTCCGAAAGAAAAAATGGTGGTTGTCAGCGTTATGCCATGTACTGCAAAGAAATTTGAAATTGGCAGAGACGATGAGAACGGTGCAGGCGTTCCGGATGTGGATATTGCTATTACAACAAGAGAGCTTGGCCGCATGATCGAACGCGCAAGCATTCGTTTTGCAGATCTTCCGGATGAAGAATTTGATATGCCGCTTGGTCTTGGAACCGGTGCAGCAGTCATCTTCGGCGCAACCGGTGGTGTAATGGAAGCAGCACTTCGTACCGCAGTAGAGAAACTGACCGGTGAAGAACTTGCAAAACTTGAGTTCACTGATGTACGTGGTATCGAGGGCATCAAAGAGGCTACTTACAATGTAGCTGGTATGGATGTCAAAGTTGCTGTTGCATCCGGTCTGAAAAATGCAAAAGAATTATTAAATAAAGTCAAATCCGGAGAGGCTGAGTATCATTTTATTGAGATCATGGGATGCCCTGGAGGATGTGTCAATGGTGGTGGACAGCCGCAGCAGCCGGGATATGTTCGTAATACCGTAGATATCCGTGCAAAACGTGCAGAAGTGCTTTACAATCTTGACAAAAACAATAAGATCCGTAAATCACATGAGAATCCGGCAATCATTGAATTATATGATACCTATCTGGGTGAGCCGGGCAGTCACAAAGCACATGAACTGTTACATACCACTTATGTAAAACGTACAGTAAATAAATAGTTTTACATTTGATAAGTTACGTGAGCAGATTAAAAAATAGGAATATTTTTAAGAGGAGTCGTTGCATTTGTAACGGCTCCTTTTATCAGGTGAAAAAGATGAAAAGAATATTAAGAAAATATTCTGTATTCCTAAGAAAGAATTAAAACATGGAATATGGCATCTGTGGTAAAATGTTCAAAGGAATTGTTTAAGGAGTATTTTTTTTATGAATTTGTTTTCTGTTGCATTTAGTTTATTTGTAACTGTTTTATTTATACTGTATTACACCGTATTTCGGAAAAAACAATGGATTTGCCTGCTTTTATTCAGCATGGCATTTTATGCTTATTCAGGCATTTCGAATCTCATTTTTATTGCAATCACCGGATTCAGTGTGTTTGCGGGCGGCATATGGTTGATGCATTTTTCTGAAAAATATCAGGAGATCCGAAAAGATAAAAGCATAGACAGAGCCAGAAGAAAGGAAATAAAAGCAGCATTTGATCGAAAGCGCAAAATTATTCTCTGGACAATCATTGTGATTAATTTTGGAATGCTGGCAGTATTGAAATATCTGCATCCTCTGTTTGAAGGGTTTCTGATACCGCTTGGTATCTCTTTTTATATGTTTATTTCCATTGGTTATCTGGTGGATATTTATTTTGAAAAGTATGAAGCCGAAAAGAATCCGTTTCGTTTTCTGCTGTTTGTTTCGTTTTTTCCACAACTGATCCAGGGACCGATCAACAGATATGATCAGATGAAAGAGCAGCTGTATGGCAGACATGCTCTGGAGTGGCATCGCTGTAAGCGGGCATTGGTATTAATTCTGTTTGGATTATTAAAAAAGTATGCAATCGCAAATCTGCTGGTTCACGGAATTGCAAATATTCTGGATGCGCCTACGGAGAAAACACCGGGATCTGCCATTGTGTTTGCAATATTACTATATTCTGCACAACAGTATGCGGATTTTTCTGGTGGAATTGATATTGTTATGGGTGTGGCGGAATTGTTTGGAATTGAAATGATGCCAAACTTCAGACAGCCGTATTTTTCTGTTTCACTGGGAGATTTCTGGAGAAGATGGCATATTTCGCTTGGTGCATGGATGAGAGATTATGTATTTTATCCATTTGCGCTGACTGCTCCTATGCAGAAATTCGGAAAATGGGCGAAAAAGCATCTGAACGTTCATTTCGGCCGTGTACTTCCGGCATCCATTGCGAATATTCTGGTATTTTTCCTTGTAGGTATCTGGCATGGCGCACAGTGGCACTTTATCTTCTGGGGTCTTTACAATGGTATTGTAATTGCAGTTTCAGATATCTGTGCACCTTTGTTTGCAAAAATGGCAGAAAGACTGCACATAAATGTAAAAAGCAGGGCATTTCATGTATTTCGGATTATCCGGACGTTTATCATAGTAAATATCGGATGGTATTTTGACCGAATTTACAATATCAAAGACTGTTTTATGTGCATGAAAAACACGATTATTCATTTTCGTATGGGACAGTTATACGAAATTTTGGAACCAACATTTAAAGAAGTGCCAAAGAAAGCGTATATTATGGCAGCGGCAGCGCTGCTCATTGTATTTGCTGACAGTGTTCTAAAAGAAAAAGGAAAGGATGCAATTACATTGTTGGAAGAACGGCCTTTGGCACTTCGCTGGTTACTATATTTTGTGATGATTTTCCTTATTTTAGGATCGTTTAATTTTGCCGTTGGCGCAGGAGGTTTTATGTATGCGAATTATTAAGGGCATAAAAGTGGTTGGATTTGTTTTCCTGTTCATAGTGATAAATTTGCTGCTGAGTTATCTTCTTGTGAAAGCAAATGGTCCAAGTGAAGTCATGTGGAAGGACTTCCGCAAAACAGAAAAAATAGATACCGTATATTTAGGTTCTTCTTTTTCACAGATGACGTTTAATCCCTATATCATAGATGAAGCTACCGGGTGGAGTTCTTTTAATATGGGAACACCGGGGCAGCCGTTGGATCAGACCAAAGAGGCATTAACGGCAGCGATTCAGGAAAAAAAGATAAAGAGGGCTGTTCTTATATTTGGAATCCCGTCTCTGGAACTGATACAAAATGCAAATGCGAGAGCCACTTTTGCAAGGGCAAGAAAGTATGGATGTTCTCCTTTGGAAAAACTGCGGTTGGACTGGAGGTTTGTGACGGACAGTGAAAACTTTAATGCAGAAGCATCACTGACATATTTTTTTCCATGGACTTATAACAGTGTTGATTGGAAACGAAAGACGATTTCAGAAAATCTGAAAATCAAACGGGAAAGCAAAGATGCGAATGCAAGTTCGAAAAAAGTGGCAGGGTATATGGAGTATGTCGGAAAGGGATATGCATACGCAGGTGGTGTCTTTGATTATAATACAGCCGCTGTAAATAATACAAAAAAGGCTTATTCCGGAAAAAGCTCTGATAAGGCGTATGAAGAATTAGAGGAGATGTGTAAACTGTGCCAGGAAAATGGTGTAGACTTTATGGTTGTGAATACACCGAAAGCACCTTATGATATTGCAGCATATGGTGCGGA
Source organism: Eubacterium ramulus (assembly GCF_003122485.1). Taxonomy (GTDB): domain Bacteria; phylum Bacillota; class Clostridia; order Lachnospirales; family Lachnospiraceae; genus Eubacterium_I; species Eubacterium_I ramulus_A. Next base: position 15,809 of record NZ_JRFU01000088.1, on the reverse strand, counting down.
AGAGTATTTTGCGATCAACCAGAAAATCAGTGGGATATGCAGTAAGTACGGTGCCGATTATTATGATTTCAATTTGGTAAAACCGGAATTGTTTGCCATCTGTCCGGAGTATCTGTCAAATTTTGAACACCTAAATAAAACAGGGTCAGAAGTTTTTTGCAAGGCTTTTTCGAAATTTGTATTGAGTCGTGATGCAGGCGAGGATGTGTCACAATATTTTTATGCTGAGGATGCCTATATGGAATCTGTCAAAGATATTGTTGCTACTTACCTTCCGGGATATGGCACTGCAAATACAAACAACCAAAATTAGATGTAAAGAGGAAACAAAATGACGAATGTATTAGAATGGCTGGAGCATATGGAAGCACAGTCCGGAGAAAAAATTGCAGTTGCAGATCCGAAAGAAGAATATTCCTTTACTCAGTTAAAAATGTATGCGCAGAAGGGCGGAACTTATCTGAGAAAATGGATGACAGGGACTGCTCCGGTAGCAATTTATATGGAAAAAAGCTGTGTTACCTTAAGTATTATGTTTGGAGCGGTATATGCCGGCTGTCCATATTGCCTGTTAGATCTGCGCCAGCCGGAGGCGAGACTGCAGCAGATCATAACCGTGCTGCAGCCGGAAGTAATCGTTACAAAGAAAGAAAATCTGGAGAAAATGAAAAAGTGTCTGGATGCAATAGCCGGGGATGTGCCGAAAACGACAATTTTGCTGGCAGAGAAGTGCCTGGATGAAGCAACGATCGATCAGAATCTTTTGAGACAGATCCGAACGGAACATACGGATCGAAAACCTTTGTATATTAATTTTACCAGTGGAAGCACCGGTTTGCCAAAAGGTGTTGCAGTAAGTCACAGAGCGGTGATGGATTTTATCCGGATCTATGCAGATACTTTTGCTGTCACGAAGGAAGACATTATAGGAAATCAGGCGCCGTTTGATTTTGATGTATCGGTAAAAGATATTTATACCGGTCTTTTGACTGGTGCGAAAGTACAGATCATTCCAAGAGAATATTTTAGTGATCCTACTACTTTGATGGATTATATGGCAGACAGTAAAATGACGGTGCTTACCTGGGCGGTCAGCGCCATGTGCTTTGTATCTGTCATGAATGGGTTTGCTTATCGTACACCGGATACGGTTCGAAAAGTTCTTTTTAGCGGAGAAGTACTTCCAATAAAACATTACAGGATATGGAGAAAATATCTGCCTCAGGCGATGTTCGTAAATCTGTACGGACCAACTGAAGTCACCTGTAACTGTACGTATTATGTGCTTGATCCTAAACGCGAATATGAACTGACCGATGTGATTCCTATTGGAAAAGCTTTTCCAAATGAAACGGTATTCCTTTTGGATGAGACGGATCAGCAAGTGACGGAAGCAGGAATAGCCGGAGAAATCTGTGTCAGCAGCTCAGAACTGGCGCTTGGCTATTATAATGCGCCGGATAAAACGGCACAGGTCTTTGTGCAGAATCCATTGAATCATCGATACGATGAACGGATTTACAGAACCGGTGATCTGGCAAAATATGATGCACAGGGAAATCTTGTATATATTTCCAGAAAAGATTTCCAGATCAAACATCTGGGGCACAGAATTGAACTTGGAGAAATTGAGGTGGCAGCGAATGCCGTGGATGGAATCACCAGATCCTGCTGTATTTATGAGACAGAAAAGGAACGTTTGCTGCTTTTTTACACGGGGACATGCGAAAAAAGACAGCTGATAAAAACATTACGTGGCATACTGCCGCCTTATATGATACCAAATACGGCGCTGCAACTTACAGAGATGCCGATGACCAAGAACGGAAAGATTGACAGAAATCAATTAAGAAAGCTATACGAGGAGGGGTTACATGCAAGACATTTTAAAAAGTAATACACCTGCGTTTGTATTTGATACGGCAGTTTTACAAAAACGGGCTGCACAGATCAGAGAGATTGTCGGAGAAACAGTGTCACTTTGTTATTCCATGAAGGCAAATCCATTTTTGGTGACAACCATGTTGACGTGTGTGGATAAACTGGAAGTCTGCAGTCCGGGTGAACTTGCTATTTGTAAAAAACTGGGCGTAGATGGATCCAGAATCATTTATTCCGGTGTTAATAAGGGGATTACGGATATCAGAGAAGCCTATGAGTACGGAGTAGGAATATTTACAGCGGAATCGATCCGTCATGCAGATCTGATCCAGCAAGTGTTTGAAGCACCAGATTCAGATCAGAAAGCAGAAGTGATCCTTCGCCTGAATGCCGGTTCTCAGTTTGGCATGGCAAAAGAGGATCTATTTGATATATTGCAGCACAGGGAAACCAGATACAGAAGTTTAAATATTACAGGAATTCATTATTTTGTCGGGACACAACGGAAACGGGCGAAAAGAAAGATAAAAGAACTTCAGATGCTGTTGGAATTATTTGAGGAGATCCGAAACCTTTTCGGACTGGAATTAAAAAAACTGGAATATGGACCGGGGTTTGCAGTCCCTTATTTTGCAGATGATGATTTTTCGGATACTTTATTTCCTGTAAAAGAGTTGAAAGATATCTTAAATGAAGTGGCACAAAAAGTAGAATTGACCATTGAGATGGGACGTTTTTTCACAGCGGAATGTGGAACGTATTATACAAACGTTGCAGATTTAAAAACAGTGGGAAACGCACATTATTGTATTGTGGATGGAGGAATGAACCATCTGACTTATTTGGGACAGATGATGGGCATGAAGACACCGATTATAAAACATTATAAAAATGCAATGGTGCAGGATGGTACAGTGGATAAGAAAACCTGGTGTCTCTGCGGAAGTCTGTGTACAACATCGGATATTCTCTGCAGAGAAGTGGAATTTGATCATCTGGAAATTGGCGATACGCTGGCTTTTGAAAATGTCGGTGCATATTCTGTGACAGAGGGGATTTATCTGTTTTTGAGCAGAGCGATGCCCAAGGTTTATTTAAAAGATGAGTGTGGTTCCCTTACATTAGTGAGAGATGCGATAGAAACAAGTACTATAAATACAATGAATATATAAGAAAAAGGAGATTTGTAACATGGAAGAATTACTGGAATTGTTAAAAGACATTAAAGAGGATGTAGATTTTGAAAATGAAAAGGCACTGGTGGATGATCATATTTTAGACTCTTTTGATATTCTGCAAATTATCAGTGACATTAGTGATGAGTTTGATATCGTGATACCGGCAGCGTATGTAAAACCGGAAAATTTCAACAGTGCAGAGGCACTTTGGAAGATGATTCAGGAGTTACAGGATTAATATCAGTGTAAACAGGCAAATGTAGAGAAAGGAATGTACGATCCAAAGGATGGTACGTTCCTTTTTGCTATAAAAAATAGTTTTTCTGATACTTCATTTGAAGGGGGATTAATGGTAAAATAAGATCAATAGAGGAGGATAGGGATATGAATGTGATTAATTTTCAGGATGCGAACTGCGCACATTGTTATAAATGTCTGAGAAACTGTGATGTCAAGGCGATTCGGATCAAAAACGGGCAGGCACAGATTGTCACGGATATGTGCATCTACTGTGGACACTGTATGGAAATCTGCCCGCAGGAGGCAAAAACTTTTGAGAGTGACCTTTCTTATGTAAAAAGTATGTTGCAAAAGAAAGAAAATGTGGTTGTTTCCCTGGATCCGTCTTATCAGGGACTGATGGATTATGAAGATCCGGGACAGATCGTGGATGCGTTGATGAAACTTGGCTTTTCCCAGGTGCGTGAGACGGCAGAGGGGGCTGCTATCATAACCCGTGAGTATGTGCGTCTGATGAAGGAAGGGCAGATGGACAATATCATTGTGACAAGCTGCCCGGCGATCGTTTATCTGGTGGAAAAACATTATCCGATGCTGATCCCGTATCTGGCACCGGTGGTTTCTCCGATGATCGCCCATGGTCGCTGGATCAAAGACCGCATGGGACAGCATACGAAAGTGGTTTTTATTGGACCTTGTGTGGCGAAAAAGATGGAGGCGGAAGCAGATGCCAGAACCCGTGGATGTGTGGATGCGGTCATTGAGTTTAATGAGTTACAAAGGTGGCTGGAGGAGGAAGGAATTGAACTAAAACATTGCCAGTCCCGTCCTTTTGCCAATCAGGATCCGATGGTCAATCAGCTCTATCCGATTACAAACGGCATCATCCGTGCGGTGGATGTCTGTGGCGCACCGGGGACTTATAAAAAATTGACGGTCAGCAGTATCAAGAGCTGCAGAGAGTTCCTGCACAGTATGAAACGTGGCTACATCAGTCACTGTTTTGTGGAATTAAATCTGTGTGCAGGTGGCTGCGTGAATGGACCAGGGGTAGACAAGCGGCGAGGATTCCGTTTTAAGGCGACGATGCGTATTGAAAATAATGCGCTGCTTGCAGCACCTCCGGCATATATTACTTTGCCGAAAGATGAACTGGAGCGGACTTATATACCGCGGCAGGTAGTGGATAAGATGCCGACGGAGGCTGAAATTCAGGCTATTTTAAAGACTATTGGAAAACGGAACAGTACGACAGAGTTTAACTGTGGCGCCTGTGGTTATATGACCTGTCGGGAAAAAGCCATTGCGATCTATCAGGGAAAAGCGGAAGCAGCCATGTGTCTGATCCGATCCTATGAAAATGCCCGTTCCCAGGCAAATGTCGTTATGGAGACAACACCGAACCTGATCTTTATTTTTGACAAAGAGATGCGGATCAAAGAATTTAACCGCAGGGCAGAAGAAGTGTTCCATACCACCCGTCAGGAAGCACTGAAAATGTATTTATACGAACTGATCGATACGGTGGATTTTGAGGAAGTATATCGTACCCATGAAAATAAACTGCGTGTAAAACGTAAATGGGATACGTATCATATGACCGTGCTGGAAACAATTGTATACATTCCTGCCTCCGACCGTGTACTGGCGATCATTGAGGATGTATCGGCAGAGGAAAAATGGGCAGAACAGATGCTGGAGCAGAAGCTCAATACGGTAAAAATGGCGCAGTCCGTTATTGAAAAACAGATGACGACGGCACAGGAGATTGCCGGTCTGCTTGGAGAAACGACAGCGGAAACGAAGGCAATTCTGACTAAGCTGCGTGATACGCTGCTGGAGAGCTAGAAAGGGGGCTGGAACATGAAACCGATTGCAATCGATATGGCATACAAAAGTCTGAACCACTACGGAGAAGAACTGTGTGGAGACAAAGTAGAGATTGTGGACAAAGAAGATTCCAGAATCCTGATTCTGGCTGACGGTATGGGAAGTGGTATCCGGGCAAATATTTTAGCAACTCTGACGTCGAAGATTATTGCAACTATGATGTACAATGATATGAGCATTGATGAGGTAGTTGCAACCATTGCGAAAACACTGCCGCTTTCTTCGGTGAATGGTGTGGCTTATTCGACATTCAGCATTATCCAGGTGTATTATACCGGAGAAATTTATGTGGTGGAGTATGATAATCCGGAGTGTATTCTGGTGCGACAGGGCAAGGTAAAAGCGCTGCCTTTTTCCTATCGAAAGATCGAAGGAAAGAAAATCCGGGAATGTCGTTTTCAGACGTTACCCGGAGATGCACTGGCGATCATGAGTGACGGATGTCTGTATTGTGGAACTGGAGATATTATGAATTACCGATGGGACTGGAATGCGCTGGCAGGGTGTTGTGAATCCAGCGCGGCAAAAACCAGGACAGCGGCGCAGTTAGCGGAACAGATGAACCGTGCCTGTGCGGATCTTTACGGTGGCGTATGCAGTGATGATACGACCATTGCTGTGGCACGGATCACGGAGGAGCAGATTGTGAATATCCTGACGGGACCACCATTGGAGAAAAAAGATGATGCCCGCATGGTACAGGATTTTATGAAGCAGGAAGGCATCAAGATCGTGTCTGGCGGTATCACAAGCCAGATTGTGGCAAGAGAGCTTGGTCGGCGTCTGATCACTTCTGTTGGTGTGCTTGATCCGGAAATTCCGCCAACAGCAAAAATCGAGGGTATCGATCTGGTAACGGAAGGTGTTCTTACCTTAAATAAAACAATCGAACTGCTGGAGCGCTATCAGCAGGATGATGTATCCGAAGAATTTTTTGATGAACTGAGCCGGGATAACGGTGCTACCCGTCTGGCATGCTATCTGATGGAAAACTGTACGACGGTAAATTTGTTTATCGGAAAAGCTATCAATAAAGATTATACAACAAAAGAATTGCCTTTTGAGATTTCGGTACGTCAGAATGTGATCAAGCGGCTACAGGCGGTACTGGCAGCAATGCACAGATCCGTACATGTGTATTACTATTGAAAAAAGAAAGCAAGGTGTGTTATACTTATTCAGTTCACGGTGATGGAACATTTGTTCTTGCGTGAAAAATACGAATAGATAAGGAAAAATATATGCAAATAGAACATTTTATTAATCAGATCGACTTGACACTGGATCCGCCGTCAGAGGAGCCGTTGCGTCAGTATTATTTCATCGCAAAGGCACGTATGCTGGTGGCACAGATGGAGAAAGAAACAGGCAGAAAGATGACGTTCTGCGTCAATACATTCGGATGTCAGATGAACTTGAAATGAGAGATGTTCCAAACCCGCATAAATAAAGGATTTTTTAAGAAAGCCCAGTAACAGGATGATGCCTGAAACTGGGCTTTTGTTGTTTATTCCCAGTAGATGAAGCGGTGGGAGAGACCATTGGAAAAGACGATTTCTACCACGCGTCTGTCTTTGACAGAAATGTGATCCAGCACAAGGTTCATAAATTCTTTCAGTGATTCTTCTTCAACAGTGACAGCAAAATCACGATATTCAATATGTACTCCGGCATGGAGCTGATGCGCCAGAAGGAAAGCGGAAGCGGATTTCATAAAGCCGGAATCATTCACATGGGAAGCAATCTGAACTTCCGTCAGTTCTTTCAATTTATTTTCTGCTGCAACTCTGGCAGCATCAAATTTGTTTTTCTTTTCCAGATATTCTTTTTCACTCATAGCATCGTCCGAAAAATAGTAGGCATCTTCCAGACGTTCCTTGGCACGGTTGTATTTCTGAATCTGCTTTTTCAGGTTCTCAATCTCTGATGATGTGGCAGCAGTATCAGACTGCTTGACCGGATCGGTGCGCCACAGGGCACTTCCGGAAACAGATACTCCGGTAAGCAGTGCAAAAGTCTCATTTAATCCCTGTGATTCAATTCCGGCGATATTCGCAAAGATCGGATCAGACAGCAGCATGGATTCCAAGGCGGCAGGTGAATGAATTTTAAATCGTTCCTTGGTTGCGTACACCATGGCAGAGATGTAATTGATCACAAAGGGACCGATCTGTACTTCGCTGACATTCGGGGCAGGACAGTGTATCTTGCGAAATCTTGAAGTGCATCCGTACATAGACGGAGCAAAACCGTTCTTCCGGCGGCGATCCTTTTTCACGACCTGAAATCCAGAGCCACAGTCTGCGCATTGAATCAGTCCGGCGAACACGTTACAGTTCTTCATGATCGGATGCAGACCACCGGTGTTTCTTTTACTGGCATTATCATCTATGATCCGATTGACACGTTCCCAGACTTCCGGATCAACCAGTGGTTCAAAGACACCTTCCTGATAGATCACTTCATCTTCCGGTTTTTTACGTCCGCGTGCACTCTCCCGGTAATTGTACCGGTAGTCCCCTTTATTCATGGGATTCCGTAGAAAGTCACTGACCGTCTTGGAAGTCCATTCACCGCCGCGCTTGGTTGGAATATTGTGTGAATTATTGTAATCCCGGATCTTTCCGGTGGACCGTACTTTCAGATACATTTCGTACATACCACGGGCATAAGGAGCTTCTATCTTGGAATGTACCGGTTGTTCCGCATCGGGATCCCAGTCCCAACCATAGGGAACTCTGGCACCGTTCCATTTGCCTTCCGTGGCACGTCCGATCATAATGTCTTTTACTCGCTCACTTGTCAGTTTCCTTTCCAGTTCTGCAAATACAAGAATGATTTTTAAGACAGCTTCACCAATCGCGGAAGACGTGTCAAACTGCTCATTCAGGGAAATAAACGTCACACGGTTGTATTTGAAGTCATCATACATGAGAGAGAAGTCCACCAGATTTCTGGAAATACGGTCAATTTTGTATACCAGAACATGAGAGACCAGTCCGGCACGTACCTTTTCCATCATGCGTTCATAGGCGGGGCGCTTTGTATTCTTTCCGGAGCGACCTGCATCTTCGAATATTTCTACCTGTGACAGATCAACATGTAAGATATGTTTACAATATGCTTTCAGTTCTTTCTTCTGGAACGGAAGAGAGTCTTTGTCTACCTGGTAACCGGTTGATACACGCACATAGATTGCGATGATTCGATTGTCGGCAGCAGTGTTTTTCGTTGGATAAGCCATAATGTATCACCTTTCTTCTAAAAATGGGTATAAAAATAACAGCCAGCGGGGAACGGGTGTTCCGCTTGCGAAGCTGTTCCGAAGATGATACAATATTTTTGCATGTTTGGAGTATCATCTTCGGATATATTCCTGAACCGTCTCTGTTGCTGCAGGGGCGGTTTTTCAATTGACATTCAAAGCATATTTGCTATAATATACTTAACAGGAAAGCCGGGAGATAGATGAAGCCTATCCGCTCCGGTGCAAAGTTAATAGTTACTATTTAAGCAAGCTACCTACTCCGGCCAAGAGACAAGGTAGCTTGCTTATTTCTTATAATTCAGAATTGCCACAATGAGCATTGCCACGGTTAAAATCACCATGAATTCTTCATATGTAGACATAAGCGTCACCCTTTCTAACAGGATTAGAACGGATGACTGCATACCTTCCCAGCTCCCCTGGTAAATATATTATTCAGTTTTCAATGCCCCTGCCCACATGGAGCAGGGGATTTGTACTATATTTTTTATAAATATCTTTTTACTACTTCAGTTAATCTATCTCTATACTGGTAAATATCATTGAGCGATTGTATATAAATACGATCAAATTTTTTGTTCTCATCTGGAATAAGAAGCTGCTTGTTTTTGGTATCAAGATTTAATCGGCAAATAGGTTTTCGGTTATTATTTGTATAGAGAATACCAAAATAACTTTCGGTATCACGATATACAATATCTTCTACAGGAACGATACCTGCCAAAAGACCTCTTATAATATAAAAACCCTCAATCTCTTCTTCTGTAGTAACAATTTTTGAAACAGGAATCTCCTCTTCAACATTGACATTTTCTTCGGCATCTTCTTCAGAGTCTGCAGAGAGGGCGGAAGAAATTTTACTATTTACAATTTCGTTAACGAGAGCTGAAAAAGCACGTTTTACCACAGGAGCAAATTTTTCTATCACGCGTTGATTTTTTTGCCCATCGTAGATATCTGTTAAGATAAAACGAACAAAATCATCTGAAGGAGATTCGAACTCTTTAAGAAGAACACCCTTGATTAGACTACTATACTTCAATTCCTCAGCAGTGCTAAAAATTTTATCCTTATCAAAATTATCCTTGCAAAACTTTTTCAATTCATTAATGGAAGAATCTTTTAATTGAAGCATGTTAATTTCTAAAAATGGCACTAAATCCATTTTATTAGACTCTTCTAGGTCGGTATAGAAACGATAAATGATACCATTTGTAAGTATTCCAAATTTTGCTGAAGAAGTACCAAAATATCTAAATAATTGTGATGAGTGTTTATCCAACTGATCTGAACAGCTTTTGCATTCAATTAATATTGTTGGTTGACCATCTTCAAGTATAGCGTAGTCTACCTTTTCACCTTTTTTGATTCCAACGTCAGCTATGTATTCCGGACAAAACTCGGAAGGATTAAATACATCATATCCAAGAAGTTGGAAAAGCGGAACAACAAGAGACATTTTAGTAGATTCTTCTGTTGAAATAGTATCTTTCAACATGGTTACTCTTTCTGAAAATTGTTTTAATGATTCAATAAATTCCATAGTAAACCTCACTTTCTCTATTTGTAAAAATATTTATTAAAACGCGGGTGCGTATTAATTATAAATTGTCATTAGTAGTATATAAAGCATAAAAAATTATGGCTTTTTAAATTTCATAATTGCTTCATTATATCCGGCAATCAGTTCAACAGGTCACAAATCTTTCATCACAATCAATGCTGGAATAAAATAAATGACATAGTTATCAACAGTAGTGCAGACACCGTATTTACTTCTATATGCATCCAACGCATCATTCAGAAACTCTTCTGTTACGTTCAAATAATCAGCCATTTCATAAGTGTTTCGGCAACCATGCTCATAAGCTGTTATGATTCCAATCAGTCCGATCATGTTATTGTAGGCATGCATCCGGGCACGAAACTCTTGTTTTCGACTGCCAACATCTGACGGATTAAGGATATTTCCAGCAGAAGTGAGATGGTGTCCAAGTTCTTCAGCGGCGACGCAAGCCTTTTCAACTGTAGTTTCGATATTTTTATTAATGGCAGCAGTGCCATCGCAGTATAAGCCTTTGATCGTGTCATTACGAAAAGAATGCTCTACAACATCCATTCCAGCTTTATGAGCCTGGTCTATTATATTTTCGTATGAATCCATGTTTACACCTCACATTCTGGAATTTTGATAAAAAAGGTGTTGTAATTATAGATAATATCTATTCAGATTTTGTCATTCTTACTGTAGTTGTAGTGCCCATCATAGATGCTTGATAAGAAAGTTCTTTGTCAGAATCAGAATAAGTAAAATCCTTGGTATCATCAGAGGATGCAAGGAGAGCACTTTCTGTTTGCTCTTTATCATTCGTAGAAGTCCATGTGTATTCATCTGAATATTCGGTTGGTGCAGTATAAGAGCCTACCCAATAAATAGATTTTGTATCTCCATTATCAGAAACCCAATCAATAGAAATCGTATTGTCATTAATAGTCGCTTCCATCCAAGCACCGTCATTGTTTTTTGATTTCCAAGTTCCGGTTAAATCAACGGGATCCTTGATTTTTTCATTGTTTTCTTGAACTACTTCATTATTTGATGAAACAGAGGAACTGTTTGTGCTGGCAGAACCACAAGCAGCCATAGACAAAACCATTGATCCAATAATGAATGTTGTAAAAATTTTCTTTTTCATAATACTGTTCTCCTTAAAATTGCTTAGTTTATTGAAAAGTTATAAAAATGAATCTGAAACATTAAATTATTTTCTTTTATTCTTAACGAATGCTGCAAACTGGCGAATCTCATCCAGTTCGTCTTCTGTATATTCAGTACCATCGAAGTGTGCGGCGATGGTGGTAGGTTCATCATTGATATCGGCATATCCAAAAGTTCCTAAAACATCTGATACGCCATAAGCCTTGCACATAATTAACAGAGCATCTGGAGTCGGTTGACTGTTTCCGTTTTCCCAGCTATATATAGTCTTTTCTGAAGCTTTGAAACCCTTGGAAATCAATAAATCAGAAATTTCTTTAACAGATTTACCAGCCTCAGTTCTGCATTTTTTTAAAGTTTCGCCAATAGAACTATCCATCTCAAAACCTCCTTGATATTTAATATTTTGAATTTGTAATTTGAATATAGCACTCACATTTTAACGTGTCAATAAAAATTCTAAGAATATTAGAAAAAAGTATTGACATTCTAAGAAAACTAGAATATGATACAGACAAGTTCCAAGAATCTAAGAAAGAGGTGAGAAAAATGGACGGAGCTACAAAGCAGATTTCTGAGTATATCAGAAAAAAGGGCTTTAATTTATCAGAAATATCAAGAAAGACGGGTGTGCCATATATGGCGCTGTACGATAGTCTTTCAAATGATAAAAGAGACAGGGATTTGCGAGTAGATGAGTTCTTGGCATTGTGCAAGCATTTAGAAATAGATCCCATGGAGTTCTACCCAGCGGATAAGGTTGGATAAGGCATTGGATTACCTGTTTGCAACAGAAGAGGGAGGTGAGTAGAAAAAGTGTGGATAAGAAGAAAAACATTTGAATCCTTAGAAAAAAGACTGACCGCCGTTGAGGATGAACAGTCAGTCTTAAAAAACTACATAGAAGAAAAAATGAAATCCGATGAGGAGTTAATCAACATCGTCAAACGATTACGTGATGAAATATATTCATTCTATTCCAAAGATACAAACATCACAGAAAGTCAAACCAAATGAGGTAGTGGAAAGAATTTTTTTATGAGTTTGAATACATTTATCCGCACTGGCTATGTGTTCGGAAAATAATGAATGGTATAATTCAGAATTTTGTACAAAATTATATGCGTTCGGTTCATTGAGACAAATGTCCTGCAAAGCAATCAAGCCAAGTCGCTTAAGGTTGTCTACAGAGGAACGTAGAATTTGTTCTGAAAAACCAGATAAATGGATATCGGAAATTAGTTCTAAAGAGAATGACTCTTCTTGTGGTTGCCCGACTATGTGTACTCCTGTTCGCTTTGAAAGAATGGATAATTTAGCAGCAGGAATTATGTGGTTACGGTGAGCGAATTCTCTTAAAACGAGCGCATCCACAGGGGAAAGCTGTTTGATAATTTCAATGAAGGCGGGATGAACAGTATTTTGTGTGTTTATATATAGAGCTTTCGAAAGAAGGTTTGAGTACAGGTCAAAAAGCTCTTTACTATTCATGCAGTAACTAATTGATTCCAAAGCAGGTATGGCTATGTATGGCGGAGGAGAAACGATTTCATCAGGATTTATAGAAGATAATTTTTCCTCCAGTATCCGTTTGGTTTGTTCGAGATTAAAATTACGATGCAAAATCCATTGATCCAGAGGAGATAGGGCAGCATTGATTGCACGTGGAATCCTTGCAATCGCTTCACCCATTTGAACAGCTGCAGGATGAAATACATCGTCATAAATTTTGTTAGCTATTTTTGAATTGATTTTTAAATCCATAGCACATTCCTTTCTTATGTATTGATTGTGATGAAAATCTGTACATCAAGTATAGGAGAAAAGAGAAGGAAACGCAATTAAAAAAGCAGATGAACTAATCAGTGAAATGTGGGTGATTAAATGCAGAAAAAAGAACTTATACACTTACATGCAAAAACAACAGCAGAAGAACACGGTGTAGAAGGGAGGGGAGAAGCTGTGAAAACAGTACAGCAGATTATTGATGATTTTAACGCAGATTTGCGAGACTTGTATGAAGATATTAAAGCAAAACCGAAAACGGTTACATTGCAAATAAATCAGATTACACATGAAATCTGGAAAACAGAGCCATCGCTGGCACCTTATATTCAGGACAGATTGAGGGACTATAAAGTTTTAGACGAAAAAGGTACAGATTACATTCGAGGACAGCACAATAAATATGTTCCAACGCATATGCTGAGCCTGATCGGAAATGAGGTCTACCTAGATGATAAGCAGCTAACAGGGATTATGGAAATGAAAATCAACAGCTCCGGTGATGATTTATGGTACGGGATCGCGGAGCTGTCGATAAAAATGCTTGTAGATTTAGATCCAAAAAAATTATTTCACGGATGTAATCACCTGATACAGCAAAGCAACAACAGAAGAAACATCAGCACTATATTCAAACACTTTTTTAAGAATATTTTTCTTACTCAATGAATTTAAAAGCAATATGCCATTAGGTGTGATACCGGTGATTCTTACAATGATAGATGGATTTGGTGTATGTCGTTTAATAACAGCTTTTATATAACCGTATTCATAAAGATCATCGCAAATAGGATAAATGTATTGCTCATCATATTGTGGAAAGTTATTCACGATGTAAGAAACCCGACAAAAATCATCTGGAGCACATGATTTTGCAATGGCAAGTATATCGCGAATACAAGAAATGTATTGATCCATTTTTGTTCTCCTTTCTTTGAAATTTGGGTGCTGCAACACCCTGTGATTTCAGTATAGGAGAACAAAACGAAAAAAGCAATTACAACAGAGCGAGGTGACAGGGAAATGAATGTGGAAGTGGGGAAACTGGAAATTCACAGAGATATTAAAAAGCGAACATTTGAAGTTATATTGGATGGAACACCGATTAATGGAGTAAAAGCATATGAACTTAAATCTTTGGAAGATGGCGAACCAGAACTTAAGCTCACACTCAACATATCAGATTTCGATGTTGAACTTATTTGAACAGAAAGGAATAAAAATGAGAGCAAAAACAGTGAATGTAATAATGACGGATACGTTTGAGGGAAAAGGAACACCGGAAGATCCAATGGGCACAATAAGACGATATTGGACGCTGGAGGGAGAGCTGATTGCAGAAAATCTTTACTTGGGTGAATGCGTGAAGCCAAAAATCAAACAGCGAAAAATACATAAGAATATTGAGGGGTTACGACAGGAGGAACATGGTCCGGAACAACTTGTGAACCAGATAGACAAGTTGATCATGGATGAGTACGAAAAAATAAGAGAGACTTCCGAAAACTATTCTGATTTGAAAGAAAGCTGTAAAAAGAGAAGCCGGGAAATTGGATATCGGCATTCAGAACTTGGTGGATATATAGATAGAAAATTTGCAGAGTTTGTAAAAGAAGATCTGAAAAATAAAAAAGTGGAGGACAGAGCATGAGAAAAGTTCTGCTTTCGGCAACACTATTCGCCATTCTGATTCTGGGCGGTTGTACAAAAGTGGTTAGCACAGAGAAAAACCATGTGCAGGTAAAAATTGTGGACGAGTCGTATGAACCGGAGGATGTATTGCAGATGTATACCGGAAATGGCTGGCAAACGATGATAGAGTCAGCGGAGTATAACATTTTTGTGGAATATGAAGGTGAGCAATACAGGATTAATGACAAAGATGCATATGAAAAGTATTCGGATAAAATTGGCGAATATACCAATGGAACGTTAAGAACAAAGAAATACGATGATGGATTAGAGCAATATGAAATTATCGGATTAGATTAAACAGCGGCAATAGCCGCTCCGGTGCCGGTAGTTCAGATGGTTAGAGCAACCGCCTCATAAGCGGTAAGTCGTGGGTTCGAGTCCCACCCGGCGCATTTTACATTAAAGGAAAGGAGAGACAGACATGGCAGATGAAAGAAAAAAGCGTATGGAAGAAGAACTGGCGAAACTTGGCATTTATACGGTAGATGATCTGAACGAAGCAATTAAAAAAGAGAAACCGTTAGATCTGTCGTTGATGCTTGGAAAACTGGATACTGTTCAGAACGCAGGATAAATGACCGTGCTGGTTCACTGTCCTGTAGTGGGGCAGTGAAAGAAAGATACGGACATTTATGGGATGTAAAAAAAGAAACAGACAAAATGAGGAAAGAGGTGAAATACAAGTGAAATCAATAATTGCAAAAGTGATGATTGCCTGTGGCGGTCTGATCGCAGTCTTTGGAGGAATGGGATTAAATTCAGAAGGCGATGCAGGATTTATACTGGCATTCAAAATTACGGCTGTTGGTCTGACAATCGCCGGTGCAGGGGTAATTTTGAACAAATTAAAAGAGCGTGAAACCTTCGACAATCACACGCTCTCACACTAATGACATAGGTATAAAACCTATGTCTGGAGTATATCAGACGAGGAGTGAAAAGTAAATGGAAAAGTACAAATTTACAGGAGAAACAAAGACAATCGACTTACCATTTGGAACAGTTACGTTACACAGAATCAAAGCCGTTGTTGAGTTCGGACTTGTAAAAGTCGGTGATCTTGGCGGTTGGATTGAGAAAGAAGAAAATCTTTCACATGAAGAAAATGCTTGGGTTTACGGTAATGCCAAGGTTTACGATAATGCCAAGGTTT